>NZ_JBSSEW010000007.1:0-251414 GCF_054062095.1 Pseudomonas sp. TE6288 | reverse complement strand
CGGGGGGCCCCGCTTTGATTGGCTCAAACGCTGGGGGGGCCAGGCGGCCGGGCCGCCCCCCCCCCCCCAGTTTTTTGCTCCGTGTGCGGGGGGGGGCGCCGATGCGACTTGCCCCGCGATGTCATTCAACGCTTTCCTAGAAATCGGCCAGCGGCCAGACCTCATAGGCAGGTGTTTCATACGGGTGGCTCTGCTTGAGCGCAGCGACCACCTGGGCGATCAGCGCATCAGCCACCACCAGCTCCACCTTCCACTCCTCGACCACCTCGACCTGACCGGTCTGCCCGAGGTACGGCTGGCTGCCGTGCAACGGGCGGAACTGGCCCTGGCCGAGGGTCTGCCAGGCGCAGTGGTCATAGTCGCCAATGCGCCCGCCTCCAGCGGCGAACACGGCGGCCTTGACCACTTCGACATGGCTGTCGGGGACGAAGAAGGCGAGCTTGTACACGCCTTAGTTCACCCACACCCGCGCGTTGCGGAACATGCGCATCAGGGCTGCGTCTTCCTGCCACTCATCCGGGCGCCAGGAGTTCTGCACGGCGCGGAACATACGCTCCGGGTGCGGCATCATGATGGTCACTCGGCCGTCGCGGCTGGTCAGGCCGGTGATCCCGCGCGGCGAGCCGTTCGGGTTGGCCGGGTAGGCTTCGGTGACCTTGCCGTGGTTGTCGACGTAGCGCAGGGCCACGCAACCGGACAGGTCGGCTTCCAGCAGTGCCTCTTCGCTGGCGAATTCGGCATGGCCTTCACCGTGGGCGATGGCGATCGGCATGCGCGAACCAGCCATGCCCTGCAGGAAGATCGAGTTGGACTTCTGCACCTCGACCATGGCCACACGGGCTTCGAACTGCTCCGAGCGGTTGCGCACGAAGTGCGGCCAGTACTCGGTGCCCGGGATCAGCTCGTGCAGGTTGGACATCATCTGGCAACCGTTGCACACGCCCAGGGCGAAGCTGTCGGTACGCTCGAAGAAGGCCTGGAAGGCATCGCGGGCACGGGCGTTGAACAGCGCCGACTTGGCCCAACCCTCACCGGCACCGAGCACGTCGCCGTAGGAGAAGCCGCCGCAGGCCACCAGGCCCTTGAACGCTTCGAAATCGACACGACCAGACAGGATGTCGCTCATGTGCACGTCGACGGCGGCGAAGCCGGCGCGGTCGAAGGCCGCGGCCATCTCGACCTGGCCGTTGACGCCCTGCTCGCGCAGGATCGCCACTTGCGGGCGCACGCCTTTCTTGATGTACGGGGCGGCGATGTCTTCGTTGACGTCATAGCCGAGCTTGACCGAGAGGCCTGGGTTGTCTTCCTCGAGCAGCGCGTCGAACTCCTGGTCGGCGCAGTCGGCGTTGTCGCGCAGGCGCTGGACCTGGTAGCTGGTCTCGGCCCACTGGCGCTGCAGCAGGCGACGGTCGCCCTTGAACAGCTCTTCGCCTTCGAACTTGATCAGTACTTCACCGTTGTTGATCGGCTGGCCGATCACCGCGACGCAATCCTCGCCCAGGCCTGCGGCGCTGAACTGCGCCAGCACATCCGGCGTGGCGTCCTGACGGACCTGGATCACCGCGCCCAGTTCTTCGTTGAAGAGGATGGCCGCGACTTTCTCGCGCTTGCTGGTCAGGGTGCCCAGCTCCACATCCAGGCCGCAGTGGCCGGCGAAGGCCATCTCCAGCACGGTGGTCAGCAGGCCACCGTCGGAACGGTCGTGGTAGGCCAGCAGGTGGCCGTCTTCGTTGAGGCCCTGGATCACCGCGAAGAACGCCTTGAGGTCCTCGGCGTCGTCGACGTCCGGCGCCTGGGCAGCCAGCTTGCCGTGGGTCTGCGCCAGGATCGAGGCGCCCATGCGGTTCTTGCCGCGGCCCAGGTCGATCAGGATCAGGTCGGTCTCGCCCTTGTCCATGCGCAGCTGCGGGGTCAGGGTCTTGCGGATATCGGTGACCGGGGCGAAGCCGGTGATGATCAGCGACATCGGCGAGGTAACGCTCTTCTGCTCGCCGGCTTCGCTCCACTGGGTCTTCATCGACATCGAGTCTTTACCGACCGGGATGGTGATGCCCAGTTCCGGGCACAGCTCCATGCCGACGGCCTTGACGGTGTCGTACAGGCGGGCGTCTTCGCCCGGGTGGCCGGCGGCGGACATCCAGTTGGCCGACAGTTTGATGTCGGACAGCTTCTCGATGCGCGAGGCAGCCAGGTTGGTCAGGGTTTCGCCGATTGCCATGCGCCCGGACGCCGGGGCGTCGAGCAGGGCCAGCGGGGTACGCTCGCCCATGGCCATGGCTTCGCCGGTGTAGACGTCGAAGCTGGTGGCGGTGACGGCGCAGTCGGCCACCGGTACCTGCCACGGGCCGACCATCTGGTCGCGGGCCACGAGGCCGGTGATGGTGCGGTCGCCGATGGTGATCAGGAAGCTCTTGCTGGCCACGGCCGGGTGACGCAGCACGCGCTCGACCGAGTCGGTCAGGTCCAGCGTGCTCGGATCGAACTCATCGCCCAGCTCCGCTTCGCGAGTGACCGAACGGTGCATGCGCGGCGGCTTGCCCAGCAGCACGTCCAGCGGCATGTCCACCGGGGTGTTGTCGAAGTGGCTGTCGGTAACGGTCAGGTGTTGCTCTTCGGTGGCCTCGCCGACCACTGCGAACGGGCAACGCTCGCGCTCGCAGATGGCCTGGAAGCGCTCGAAGTCCTCGGCGCTGACCGCCAGCACGTAGCGCTCCTGCGATTCGTTGGACCAGATTTCGTGCGGGGCCATGCCCGGCTCGTCGTTGGGCACGTTGCGCAGCTCGAAGCGACCACCACGGCCACCGTCGTTGACCAGCTCGGGGAAGGCGTTGGAAATGCCGCCGGCGCCGACGTCGTGGATAAAGGCGATGGGGTTCTTGTCACCCAGCTGCCAGCAGCGGTCGATGACCTCCTGGCAACGACGCTCCATTTCCGGGTTCTCGCGCTGCACCGAGGCGAAGTCCAGGTCGGCGGAGCTGGCGCCGGTGGCAACCGACGAAGCGGCGCCGCCACCCAGGCCGATCAGCATGGCCGGGCCGCCAAGCACGATCAGCTTGGCGCCGACGGTGATCTCGCCCTTCTGCACGTGGTCTTCACGGATGTTGCCCATGCCGCCGGCCAGCATGATCGGCTTGTGGTAGCCACGGACTTCCTCGCCGTGCGGGGTGTTGATGCCCTGCTCGAAGGTACGGAAGTAGCCGGTCAGGGCCGGGCGACCGAATTCGTTGTTGAACGCGGCGCCGCCCAGCGGGCCTTCGATCATGATGTCGAGGGCGTCGACGATGCGCTCGGGCTTGCCGTACGGCTTTTCCCAAGGCTGCTCGAAACCGGGGATGCGCAGGTTGGAGACGGTGAAACCGGTCAGGCCGGCCTTGGGCTTGGCACCACGGCCGGTGGCGCCTTCGTCGCGGATTTCGCCGCCGGAGCCGGTGGAGGCGCCGGAGAACGGGGCGATGGCGGTCGGGTGGTTGTGCGTCTCGACCTTCATCAGGATGTGCACCGGCTCCTGCACCGCGCCGTACTGGCGGGTCTCAGGGTTCGGGAAGAAGCGCCCGGCCACCGAACCGACGATCACCGAGGCGTTGTCCTTGTAGGCCGACAGCACGCCTTCGTTGTGCATCTGGTAGGTGTTCTTGATCATGCCAAACAGGCTCTTCTCTTGCGCCTGGCCGTCGATGTCCCAGCTGGCGTTGAAGATCTTGTGGCGGCAGTGCTCGGAGTTGGCCTGGGCGAACATCATCAGTTCGATGTCGTTCGGGTTGCGCGCAAGGTTCTGGAAGGCGGCGACCAGGTAGTCGATCTCGTCTTCGGCCAGGGCCAGGCCCAGGTCGATGTTGGCCTGGGCCAGGGCGGCGCGGCCACCGGCCAGGATGTCGACCGAGGTCATCGGCTTGGGCTGGGCGTGGCTGAACAGGTCGGCGGCGTCTTCCAGCTTGCCCAGCACGCGCTGGGTCATGCGGTCGTGCAGCTCGGCGGCGATGGCCTGGGCGTCGGCGTCATTGATGTTGCCGGCGACGTAGTAGGCGATGCCGCGCTCCAGGCGCTGGATCGACTGCAGGCCGCAGTTGTGGGCGATGTCGCTGGCCTTGGATGCCCAGGGCGAGATGGTGCCCAGGCGCGGCACGACCAGGAACAGGCGGCCGCTCGGCTCCTGTACCGGCACGCTCGGGCCGTACTTGAGCAGACGGCCCAGCACCTGCTGCTGGTCGGCGGTCAGCTCGCCGTCGACGTCGGCGAAGTGGGCGAATTCGGCATACAAACCAGTAACAGCGGGGACTTTCTGGCTCAGTTGCTCGAGTAATTTACCGTGGCGAAAGGCAGAAAGGGCAGGAGCGCCGCGCAGGATCAACATCGTCGGGACAGCCTCAGGAAGGGGTGTGCTTAGAGGCCGTGCATTCTAGCCTAATTCGCAGGCTTTCGGCACCCGCTCTAAGCCAATGCTGCCGGGCGGTGGAACCGGACTTGCGGGTCAAAAAAATCGCGGGTATTTCATCGTGGGAGCGGGCTTGCCCCGCGATGACACCTACCGGCAAAGAGACTGCCTGAGCGGGCGAATCGCGGGGCAAGCCCGCTCCCACGACCTGCTCCGCCCTGTCGCAGGCACAGTGACGTGCTAGCAGACCTGCCAACCATTGTCGAGATATGGCGCCGGCAGTCCTTTGCGTATACTGCACCCTATGTTCGCCCACACTGCTTTGCGCCAGCGTTGCGCCAAATGGCTCTTCGCAACCGGACTCTTCCTGATGCTCGGTGCCTGCGTTGAAAAACCCAGCACCCTCGAGCGCGTCAAGGAGGATGGCGTATTGCGCGTGATTACCCGCAACAGCCCGGCGACCTACTTCCAGGACCGCAACGGCGAAACCGGTTTCGAGTACGAACTGGTCAAGCGCTTCGCCGATGACCTGGGGGTGAAGCTCGAGATCGAGACCGCCGACAACCTTGACCAATTGTTCGACCAACTGGGCAAGCCCTCCGGCCCGGTACTGGCCGCCGCCGGCCTGGTCAGCAGCGAGCGCCGCGCCAGCCAGGCGAAGTTCTCCCACCCGTATCTCGAGGTGACCCCGCAGGTCATCTACCGCAACGGCCGCTCGCGCCCCACCAATGCCAAGGGCCTGGCGGGCAAAAAGATCATGGTGCTCAAGGGCAGCAGCCACGCCGACCAGCTGGCCGAGCTGAAAAAGCAGAATCCGGGGCTGGAATACGAAGAATCCGACGCCGTCGAAGTGGTCGACCTGCTGCGCATGGTCGACGAAGGCCAGATCGACCTGACCCTGGTCGACTCCAACGAACTGGCCATGAACCAGGTCTACTTCCCCAACGTGCGCGTGGCCTTCGACCTGGGCGACACCCGTGACCAGCGCTGGGCGGTGGCCGCCGGCGAAGACAACAGCCTGCTCAACGAGATCAACGAGTTTCTCGACAAGTCGCAGAAGAACGGCACGCTTCAACGCCTGAAGGACCGTTACTACGGCCATGTCGATGTGCTGGGCTACGTCGGTGCCTACACCTTCGCCCAGCACCTGCAGCAACGCCTGCCCAAGTACGAGAAACACTTCAAGACCAGCTCCAAGGTCGAACAGGTGGACTGGCGACTGCTGGCCGCGATCGGCTACCAGGAATCGATGTGGCAGCCGGAAGTCACCTCCAAGACCGGTGTGCGCGGCCTGATGATGCTGACCCAGCGCACCGCCCAGGCCATGGGCGTGTCCAACCGCCTGGACCCCCGGCAGAGCATCCAGGGCGGCGCCAAGTACTTCATGCTGGTCAAGGACCAGCTCGACGACAGCATCAAGGAGCCGGACCGCACCTGGTTCGCCCTGGCGGCCTACAACGTTGGCAGCGGCCACCTCGAAGACGCCCGCACCCTGGCCAGGCGCGAAGGCCTGAACCCGAACAAGTGGCTGGACGTGAAGAAGATGCTGCCGCGCCTGTCGCAGAAGCAGTGGTACAGCAAGACCAAGTACGGTTATGCCCGGGGCGGCGAGCCGGTGCATTTCGTCGCCAACATCCGTCGTTACTACGACATCCTCACCTGGGTCACGCAGCCGCAGCTCGAAGGCCAGGTGGCCGAGGGCAACCTGCATGTGCCGGCGGTGAACAAGGACAAGCCAGCGGAGCAAGCGGCGCCGATGTGAGTCTTCAAGGCCACTTCACCGGCAAGCCAGCTCCCCCAATCGCCCTTCTAAAGCCGAGCGCCATCCTGTGGGAGCTGGCTTGCCAGCGATGAGGCCGGCGCGGGTTAGCCCTTGGCCCGCCGAGCCTTGAAAAACTCGCTGAGGATCGCGCCGCATTCCTCGGCCAGCACTCCCCCCTCGTACATCACCCGATGGTTGAGAAAACCCTGGGTGAAGAACTGCCCCTTGCTCTGCACGATCCCTGCCTTGGGCTCCAGCGCGCCGTAGACCACCCGCGCCACCCGCGAATGGACGATCAGCCCCGCGCACATGCTGCACGGTTCCAGTGTCACGTACAGGGTGCTGCCCGGCAGGCGGTAGTTGCTGGCGGACTTGGCCGCAGCGCGGATCGCCACCATCTCGGCATGGGCGCTGGGGTCGCTGTCGAGGATCGGCCGGTTGAAGCCCTGGCCGAGCACCTGGCCGTGCTGCACCAGCACCGCGCCCACCGGCACCTCGCCCAGGGCCGCGCCCTGGGCCGCCAGTTCCAGGGCCAGGCGCATGAATTCCTGATCGCGGCTGCGATCGATGATCTGCGGGCGCATCAAACCACCGCGATCGCGGCCATCAGGCCGGTTTCCATGTGGTCGATGACATGGCAATGGAACATCCAGGTGCCTGGGTTATCCGCCACCAGCGCCACCTGCGCCCGCTCGTTCTTGCCCAGCAGGTAGGTATCGGTGAACCACGGCTCGACGATCTTGCGCCGATTGGAGGCGATCACCTTGAAACTCATGCCGTGCAGGTGGATCGGGTGCTGGTACTGGGTCATGTTCTTCAGCTCGAGGATATAGCTCTTGCCCTTCTGCAGCGTGGCGATCGGCCGGTCGGCACAGGTCTTGTCGGTGATGTCCCAGGCCTGGCCGTTGATCTGCCACAGACTCGGCGGCTTGCCGTTCTCGGTATTCACCGAAACCTTGCCGACCCATTCGAAATTGAAGTTGAGCTTCTCGGCATTCTCCAGGTCCGGCTCGGCAACCGGGTTCGGCGGCAGCGCCTTGGGCCAGTCGCCGGGAGTATCGCTGCTGGCCACCGAGCGCAAGGTGCCCAGGCGCACGAAGCCGTCTCGTAAAGAGACTTCCTCGCCCGCCTCGGGGATGCGGATCGCCAGGCAGATGCGCATGCCCGGCCCAAGCCAGTACTCGTCGTCCAGGGGACGCGGGGTGATCGGGTTGCCATCAAGGGCGTAGATCATCGCCTCGCAGTTGCCTTTGAGGTTCAGGCGGTAGGTCCAGGTGTTGTCCAGGTTCAGCAAGCGCACCCGCACCACCTGCCCCGCCGGCAGCTCGGTGATCGACTCGGCCTGGCCATTGATGGTGATCAGCCGCCCGGCCGTGCCGTTGCGCGCCGCCTCGCGGGGGATGCTGAACGGCAGCCAGGCGCCCTGCTCGTCCACGTGCCAGTTCTTCAGGCTCAGCGTGCGTTCGTGCTTGAAACCGGTCGGCTCGCGCTCTTCGACGATCAGCGGGCCAACCAGCCCGCGCCCCAGTTCCTCGGAGCTGCTCACGTGGGGGTGGTACCAGTAGCTGCCGGCATCCGGTACACGGAACTTGTAGTCGAAATATTCGCCGGGCTTGACCGGCAACTGCGACACGTACGGCACGCCGTCCATCTCCAGCGGCAGGCGGATACCATGCCAGTGGATGGTGGTTTCCACCGGCAAGTGGTTGATGAAGCGCACCCGCAGCCACGTACCCTGGCGCACCCGCAGCTCGGTCCCCGGCGCCGACGGGCCGAAGGCCCAGGCCTCGGTCTTGAACCCCGGCACCAGCTCGACGTCCAGCGGTGCGGCGATCAGCTCGTAGTCGTGCCCAGCGTTGTCGTCCTCGACCTTGCCCAGCCAGTAACGCGCCGCGCCACCGGCGCCCAGGCCTACCACCACAAGGCCGGTCAGGCCCTTGAGCATTTGTCGACGGGTAAAGGACATCGGTGCGGGTACCTCGTTTCTGCGCGATCAAGCTGCCAGCAGGGCTGGCGATGAAGGGCGAATACGATACACCTGCATTTGCGAAATATTAAGTGAAGTCTTGTCGCAGGGCTGTTCGTTGCCGAAGCGATGGGGCGGTACACCTGCAGGAGTCGCTGGCCTGCTTCGCGAGCAAGCCCTACACGCCTTCCCGCTTACCAGCGCGAGACCTGAGCCTCCCCCCAGATACGACAAGGGCGCCTTGCGGCGCCCTTGTGGCTCAACTCATTCCCACTCGATAGTGGCCGGCGGCTTGCTCGACACGTCGTAGGTGACGCGGGAGATGCCGTCGATTTCGTTGATGATACGGCCGCTGACGGTTTCCAGCAGTTCGTACGGCAGGTGCGCCCAGCGCGCGGTCATGAAGTCCACGGTCTCGACGGCACGCAGGGCCACGACCCAGGCGTAGCGACGGCCGTCGCCGACGACGCCGACCGACTTGACCGGCTGGAACACCACGAACGCCTGGCTGGTCTTGTGGTACCAGTCGGCCTTGCGCAGTTCTTCGATGAAGATGTGGTCGGCGCGACGCAGGATGTCGGCGTATTCCTTCTTCACTTCACCGAGGATGCGCACGCCCAGGCCCGGGCCCGGGAACGGGTGGCGGTAGACCATGTCGTACGGCAGGCCCAGCTCCAGGCCGATCTTGCGCACTTCGTCCTTGAACAGCTCACGCAGGGGCTCGACCAGCTTGAGGTTCATTTCCTCCGGCAGGCCGCCGACGTTGTGGTGCGACTTGATCACGTGGGCCTTGCCGCTCTTGGCGCCGGCCGACTCGATCACGTCGGGGTAGATGGTGCCCTGGGCGAGGAACTGGATGTTCTCCAGCTTGCTGGCCTCGGCATCGAACACGTCGATGAAGGTGCGGCCGATGATCTTGCGCTTCTTCTCCGGGTCGGCTTCGCCTTCCAGATTGTCGAGGAACTGCTTCTCGGCATCGGCGCGGATCACCTTGACGCCCATGTTCTCCTTGAACATGGCCATCACCTGGTCGCCTTCGTGCAGGCGCAGCAGGCCGTTGTCGACGAACACGCAGGTCAGCTGGTCGCCGATGGCGCGATGCAGCAGCGCGGCAACAACCGAGCTGTCGACGCCGCCGGACAGGCCCAGCAGGACGTTGGCCGAACCGACCTGTGCACGGACCTGGGCGATGGCGTCCTCGACGATGTTCGAGGCAGTCCACAGCGCTTCACAGCCGCAGATGTCCTGGACGAAGCGCGACAGGATGCGACCGCCTTGCTTGGTGTGGGTCACTTCCGGGTGGAACTGCACGCCGTAGTAGCCCAGGGCATCGTCGTACATGCCGGCGATCGGGCAGCTCGGAGTGCTGGCCAGCACGCTGAAGTTGCCTGGCATCTGGGTGACCTTGTCGCCGTGGCTCATCCACACGTCCAGGCCCAGCACGCCGTCATCGTCGACATGGTCTTCGATGCCGTCGAGCAGGCGGCTCTTACCGACCACGTCGACGCGGGCGTAACCGAACTCGCGCAGGTCGGAACCTTCGACCTTGCCGCCCATCTGCTCGGCCATGGTCTGCATGCCGTAACAGATGCCCAGCACGGGTACTTTCAGGTCGAACACGGCCTGCGGCGCGCGTGGGCTGTTGGCTTCGTGGACCGACTCGGGGCCACCGGCCAGGATGATGCCGCGCGGGTTGAATTCGCGGATCGCTTCATCGTCCATGTCGAACGGGTGCAGCTCGCAATACACACCGATCTCGCGCACGCGGCGGGCGATCAGCTGGGTGTACTGGGAACCGAAATCGAGGATCAGGATGCGGTGAGCGTGAATGTCGAGGGCCATGACTCAATCTCGTCAGTGGAAATCGGAAACGACGCGGGGCTGTGTATGACAGCCCCGTTCGGTAATTGCTGGAAGCCTTAGCCTACGCGGTAGTTAGGGGCTTCCTTGGTGATCTGCACGTCATGCACGTGGGACTCGGCCATGCCGGCACCGGTGATGCGCACGAACTCCGGCTTGGTACGCATCTCTTCGATGGTCGCGCTGCCGGTGTAGCCCATGGACGAACGCAGGCCGCCCATCAGCTGGTGGATGATCGCGGCCAGGGCGCCCTTGTACGGCACGCGGCCTTCGATACCTTCCGGCACCAGCTTCTCGGCGCCGGCCGAGGAGTCCTGGAAGTAACGGTCGGACGAGCCTTGCGCCTGTGCCATGGCACCCAGCGAGCCCATGCCGCGGTAGGCCTTGTAGGAACGGCCCTGGAACAGTTCGACTTCGCCCGGCGCTTCTTCGGTACCGGCGAACATCGAGCCCATCATCACGCAGGACGCACCGGCGACGATGGCCTTGGACAGGTCACCCGAGAAACGGATGCCGCCGTCGGCGATCAGTGGCACGCCAGTGCCTTCCAGTGCGGCGGCGACGTTGGCGATGGCGCTGATCTGCGGCACGCCGACACCGGCGACGATACGGGTGGTGCAGATCGAACCTGGGCCGATACCGACCTTGACCGCGTCGGCGCCGGCTTCTGCCAGGGCCTTGGCGGCGGCGCCGGTGGCGATGTTGCCGCCGATCACCTGCACTTGCGGGTAGGTTTCTTTCACCCAACGCACGCGGTCGATCACGCCTTTGGAGTGACCGTGGGCGGTGTCGACCACCACCACGTCAACGCCGGCGGCTACCAGGGCGGCAACGCGCTCGCCGGTGTCCTTGCCGGTGCCGACCGCGGCGCCGACGCGCAGGCGACCCTGGTCGTCCTTGCTGGCCAGCGGGTAGGCCTTGGCCTTCTCGATGTCCTTGACGGTCATCATGCCCTTGAGGGCGAACTTGTCGTCGACGATCAGGACTTTTTCCAGGCGGTGCTTGTGCAGCAGCTCGCGGACTTCGTTCTTGTCGGCGCCTTCGCGGACGGTGACCAGACGCTCTTTGGGGGTCATCACGTCGCGGACCTTGGCGTCCAGACGGGTTTCGAAGCGCACGTCGCGGGAGGTGACGATGCCGACCAGGTCACCGTTTTCCAGCACCGGAACACCGGAGATGTTGTTCAGGCGGGTCAGGTCGAACAGGTCGCGCACGGTGGCGTCGGCGTCGATGGTGATCGGGTCCTTGACCACGCCAGCCTCGAACTTCTTGACCTTGCGTACTTCGCCGGCCTGCTGCTCGATGGTCATGTTCTTGTGGATGATGCCGATGCCGCCTTCCTGGGCCATGGCGATGGCCAGGCGCGCTTCGGTCACGGTATCCATGGCGGCGGAGACCAGGGGAATGTTCAGCTCGATGCCACGAGTCAAACGGGTCTTGAGACTGACTTCATTGGGCAGTACCTCGGAGTAGCCAGGTACAAGGAGGATATCGTCGAAGGTCAGGGCTTCTTGGCTGATACGCAGCATCGCGGGGGCTCCCGGGAGGGAAAAATGGAAGCGCGCCATTATACCCATCCATGGCGCGCCGCTCAATGCAAAATAAGGGCCTTCGGTCAGCCTTGCGGCAGTTTTACCTGCACCACCGCCACCGGCTGGTCCAGCCAGTCGGCGAAGCTGTCGAGGAAGGCCTGGGTAAACCCGGCCTCGCCCCAGTTGTTGAAGATGAACCCCAGGTTGGAAAAGGCACACGGCTGCAAATAGAGAAAGCCATTGATGTCGTCTTCGAAGCCGCACAACGGGCAGGTGAAGTTATCGCTCACCCCCGGCATCCACTCCTCCAGGCTCTCGAACAGCGGCTCGCCGACCTCGCGCCGGCACTCCGGGCAACCGGCTTCTTCGAGAAAACCGTCGGTGGGGGTGTAGATGCAGCGCTTGAGCATCACTTCCAGGCCGTTGACCTGCTCGCCGAACGGCAACCTCTCGGGATGCAGGGCCACCTTGCGCGCCCCCTCCGCCAGGGCATGGCCCATGCGGTTGCCGGTGCGCCCACAGGTGCTCAACTGTTCCTCGACGATTTTTTCGCGCACCAGCCAACGCAGGATGGCGCGGGCGCGCGCCTCATGGACGGGCACGGTGGACAGTTTGGGGACGATGATGCTCTGGGTATTCATGCGTGAGGCGGGCCTGGGGACTGCGGTAATGGCGCAATTCTAGCGCCTGCTCAGGCGCTCAGGTAGCGACCGATCAACGCCAGGCCGCTGGCCAGGACCAACCAGGTGACCAGGCGGATGAAGGCCTCGCGGGACAGTTTCAAGGTCAGTCGCCGCCCCAGCCAGGTGCCGACGAACATCACCGGCAGCAGGCAGGCGGCGAGCAGCAGCAAGCTGCTATCGGCATACACCCCGGCGATCAGGAACAGCGACAGGCGCACCACCGTGCTGCAACTGATCAGGGCGACCTGGGTCGCACGCACCTGTTCCTTGGCCTCCAGGCGGGCGCTGAGGTAGATCGCGTAGAGGAATCCACCACTGCCGAACAAGGCGCCGAACAATCCGCCCACCGTGCCCATGGGCACCGCCCAGGCGCCCGACAGGCTAGCCGGGCGCACCTTGACCGCCAGGCCATAGACCGCATAGGCGGTCACGAAGATGCCCATCAGCAACAGCAGCAGATCGGACTTGAGCCGTAGCAGGAACACCACGCCCAGGGTGCAACCCACGGCCATGAACGGCAGCAGGCGCAGCAACTCGCCGCGCACCACATCGCGCCGCGAAGGCAGCAGGTTGCCGAAGGCGGCGACGAAGTCCAGCAGCACCAGCAGCGGGATGATCCGTGACAACGGCATGAAATGGATCAGCACGGGGCCGGCGACCAGCGCGGTGCCAAAACCGGCGATGCCGAAGACGATGTAGGCCACCCCCACTCCCAGCAGGATGGGCAGCCAGTCGGACGTGGAAAACGACAATTGAGCGAGCATCGCGGCAGTTCCTAGGAAGTCCACTGAAGATTAGCCAGCCACAAGCCATGCCGACTAATATGTCTTTTCGCCGCAAGATATCTCGAAAAGGCATGACATGACCTCTATCCGCCAACTGCGCTACTTCGTCGAAATCGCCGAGGTCGGCAGCTTCAGCGCCGCCGCCGAGCGGTTGTACATTGCCCAGTCGGCCCTCAGCCGGCAGATCAAGGAGCTTGAGCTTCAGCTGGGCACCGCCCTGTTCGAACGCACTGCGCGCCTGCCACGCCTGACCGTGGCCGGTCAGGCCTTTCTCGAGCGCGCCCGCCATCTGCTGGCCGACCTGGACAAGGCCGAGCGCCTGGCCCGGGAAATCGGCCAGGGCCTGCGCGGCAGCCTGCGGCTGAACCACTCCAGCACCGTGCCGCTGACCGGCCAGCTGCTGCAGCGCCTCGGCGGCTACCTCAAGGACAACCCCGGCGTTTCCCTGGAGATCGCTCAGCAATCGTCGGAGGCGCAACTGGAGGACATCGCCGAAGGCCGCCTGGAGATCGGCCTGTTGCGCCTGCCGGTGCTACGCCAGCATGAGGGCGTTGAGCTGCATGCGTTGTTCGATGAGCCCCTGCTGCTGGCTGTGGCGGCGAACCACCCACTGGCCGCGGCAGCCAGTGTTCGGTTGGGGCACCTGCGCGAGGAGCGCTTCATTTCCATACCCCACCGCCAGCGCGGCGGGCTGAGCTACCTGTCGGCGTCGTTATGCATGAACGAAGGGTTCTTTCCCCGGGCGGCGCAGGTGGTGTCGCGCAAGACCACCCAGCTGCAACTGATCCAGGCCGGGTTCGGTGTGGCGTTGCTGCCCCTGAGCATGCGCGAGATCGCCCCGCCCTCTGTCACCTTCGTGCCGCTGGCCGAGGCTTGCCAGAGCACCGTGGCCCTGGCCTGCCGACGCGACGCAGCAGCGCTGTCGAGAAAGCTGCTGGACAGCCTGCGCTCGCCACAGGGCGATCAGGGCATGTAGCGCTCCACCAGCGCAAAGACGATCGCCGCGGTCTCGGCATCCAGCACACCGTCATAGTTGCCTGGCCTGAAATGCAGCTGGAACGCCCTGAGCAACGCGCGCACCTGGGCCGGATCGGGGCGGGTCGGGAAGCTGTAACCGTAGGTACGCAGCTTGTCGAGGACGACCTTGAGCTGCGGCAGGCAACCCGCGAACCGCTGCTCGTAGTGCGCCTTGCGCGCCTCGTCATACCAGGCGCCGATACCGGCCTGGTGCAGGGCCTGCCAGGGAAAAGCGGCGCCCGGGTCGCTCTTGCGGCCAATGGCGATGTCGCTATGGCCGACCACCTGGGTCGGCGTGATCTCCGGATAGCGCTGCAGGATCGCCTGGCCCAGCTGGATCAAGGCTTCTACCTGCTGGGGGTGATAGGACGGGAACATGAACTGGCCGTTGCTCACCGACGCCTGGTTGACGATCTCGATGCCGATCGACGTATCGTTCAGGTTGCTGCGTCCTGCCCAGCCGCTGACACCCGCATGCCAGGCGCGCTCGTTCTCGTCAACGAGGTTGAAAGTGCGCATCGCGTCAAAACTTGCACTCGCGAAGCTCGGATCGGACGGGTCGGGCACCAGGTAGTGGGCGCTGACCTGGGTGCCGTTGACCAGCGCATTGATCGAGCCGTTGAAATTGATGGCTGTGTAATGCAGCACCAGGAATCGCACCCGTCGGTTGAAAGCCTTGGATCGGTAAGTGTGGGCGTCTATGGGATACATGGCGAATCTCCTCATGGAATCAAGCGCCCAGACTGCATCGCCGGGTGTCGGGGCCGGCAGCCGGAAATACTCCCAATGTTGGGCGTACCAGCAGCCGGCACAGTGCATCCGCGCGACGGCTCCTTTATGATGCCGCCATGATCAGAGACCCTTTCGAACGACTCGGCCTGGACCGCGAGGTCCTCACCGTCAGCCAGCTCAACGGCCGCGCCCGCGTGCTGCTCGAGGACGTGTTCCGCAGCGTCTGGGTGGAAGGCGAGATTTCCAACCTCGCCCGCCCGGCCTCCGGCCATATGTACTTCACCCTCAAGGACAGCGGCGCGCAGATCCGCTGCGCGCTGTTCCGGCAGAACGCCGCCCGGGTGCGCCAGGCCCTGCGCGATGGCCTGGCGGTAAGGGTGCGCGGCAAGGTCTCGCTGTTCGAAGGGCGTGGCGACTACCAGCTGATCCTCGATACGGTCGAGCCGGCCGGCGACGGTGCCCTGCGCCTGGCGTTCGAGGCGCTGAAGGAAAAACTCGGCGCCGAGGGGCTGTTCAGCACCGAACGCAAGAAGCCGCTGCCGGCGCACCCGCAACGCATCGGCATCATCACCTCGCCCACCGGCGCGGTGATCCGAGACATCATCAGCGTGTTCGGCCGCCGTGCGCCGCATGTCGAGTTGAACCTGATCCCCACCGCGGTGCAGGGCCGCGAGGCGATCAACCAGATCGTCCGCGCCCTGCAGATGGCCGATCGGCAAGGCTTCGACGCGCTGATCCTGGCCCGTGGCGGCGGCTCGCTGGAAGACCTCTGGTGCTTCAACGAAGAGGCCGTGGCCCGCGCCGTGGCCGCCTGCGTCACGCCCATCGTCAGCGCCGTGGGCCATGAGACCGACGTGTCGATCAGCGACTTCGTCGCCGATGTACGCGCACCCACGCCGTCGGCCGCCGCCGAGCTGCTCGCCCCCGACAGCAGCGGCCTGCAGCAGCGCCTCGACAGCCTGCAACGGCGCCTGCTGCTGCGCATGCAGAACCGCCTGGCCCACGACCGCCTGCGCCTCGACGGGCTGGCCCGACGCCTGCGCCACCCCGGCGAACGCCTGCGCCAGCAGGCCCAGCGCCTGGACGACCTGGACATGCGCCTGCGTCGCGCCTTCATGCTCGACATGAACCAGCGCCAGCAACGCCTCGGCCGCCTCGACACGCGCCTGGCCGCGCAACATCCGGGACGCAGCCTGAAACTGCTCAAACAGCGCCTGGACAGCCTCGCCGAGCGCCTGCCGCGGGCCATGCGCGAGGTGCTCAAGGACCGCCGCCAGCGCTTCCAGGCACAACTACAGACCCTGCAGGTGGTCAGCCCGCTGGCCACCCTCGCCCGCGGCTACAGCATCCTCCTGGATGAGCGCGGCCAGGCCATCCGCAGCGCCGCGCAAACCCACAACGGCCAACGCCTGACTGCCCGCCTCAACGAAGGCGAGCTCAAGGTGCGGGTCGAGGACAACCACCAGACCCCGGTCACCCTCTCGCTACTGGACTGACACATGCCACGCCTGTTCGCGCCCCTGCTTGCCCTCGCCTTGCTGCTGCCGGTCACGGCCGCCCACGCCAGCTACATCACCCGCGCTCTCAACAAGCCCGTGCCCGGCGGCGTGGCGGTGGTCGACCTGGGGCCCGCCGCCAGCGCCCCGACGGCGCGCTTCGACGGCAAACCGGTACTGGTGGTCAGGGAGCAGGACAACTGGCTGGCCATCGTCGGCATCCCGCTGACGCAAAAGCCCGGCAGCGCCGTGCTGACCCAGGGTGGGCGCAGCATTCCTTTCAGTGTCGGCAGCAAGAAGTACCCCGAGCAGCACATCACCTTGAAGAACAAGCGCCAGGTCAACCCTGAACCGCAGGACCTCAAGCGCATCGACCGCGAACTGGCCGAGCAGATCAAGGCCTACCGCAGCTTCAGCCCTGTGCTGCCAAGCAACCTGGTCCTCGACAAGCCGGTCAACGGGCCGCTGTCGAGCAAGTTCGGCGTGCGCCGCTTCTTCAATGGCGAGGAACGCAACCCCCATGCCGGGCTGGACTTCGCCGTGCCCGCCGGCACGCCGATCAAGACCCCGGCCAATGGCAAGGTGATCCTGGTGGGCGACTACTTCTTCAATGGCCGCACGGTGTTCGTCGACCATGGGCAAGGCTTCATCAGCATGTTCTGCCACATGTCGAAGATCGACGTGAAGCCGGGCCAGGCGCTGCGCCGTGGCGAGGTGGTGGGCCGCGTAGGTTCGACTGGCCGGGCCACCGGGCCGCACATGCACTGGAACGTAAGCCTCAACGATGCGCGGGTGGATCCGGCGATCTTCATCGGCGCGTTCCAGCCCTGAAATCGCAATCGCGGGGCCAGCCCGCTCCCACGCAGCCGGCGTTGGCATTGTAGGAGCGGGCTGGCCCCGCGATTTGCGCAATGAAAAAACATAACGCAATAAAATCTCAACAAGGCCTGATTAACGGACATAAAAAATCCCAATCATCGTTTTTTTAAGCATTTCTCTCAATTTTCCCGCAATGCTTGCCATCCCCCAACCCACTGGTTAGGGTTGAGCATATGAACATCTTCAGCACCCTCCTCCAACAACACCGCAGCCTCTGCCTGGTCAGCGCCCGACTACCAGGGTGAATCGCGTCGCCTCGCCTTTTCATCTCGTACACGTTCGGCAGGCCCGATCACGGCCGCACATAAAAGGATTGCTTCCATGACCATGCTCAAAGACCCATCGAAGAAGTACCGCGCCTTCCCGACCATCGACCTGCCTGACCGTACCTGGCCGTCGAAGGCCATCACCCAGGCGCCGATCTGGTGCAGTTCCGACCTGCGTGATGGCAACCAGTCGCTGATCGAGCCGATGGATGCCGAGAAGAAGCTGCGTTTCTGGAAGACCTTGGTGCAAGTAGGCGTGAAGGAAATCGAGGCGTCGTTCCCGTCCGCATCGCAGACCGACTTCGACTTCGTGCGTACCCTGATCGAAGACGGCCATATCCCGGACGACACCACCATCCAGGTGCTCACCCAGGCCCGTGAAGACCTGATCGCCCGTACCTTCGAATCCCTGCGCGGCGCCAAGAAGGCCATCGTTCACCTGTACAACGCCACCTGCCCGTCGTTCCGCCGCATCGTCTTCAACCAGGACAAGCAGGGCGTCAAGGACATCGCGGTCAATGCCGCCAAGCTGTTCGTCAAGTACGCGGCGCAGCAGCCGCAAACCCAGTGGACCTTCCAGTACTCGCCCGAAACCTTCAGCGCCACCGAGCTGGAGTTCGCCAAAGAGGTGTGCGACGCGGTGATCGAGGTGTGGAACCCGACCCCCGAGCACAAGATCATCCTCAACCTGCCGGCCACCGTCGAAGTCGCCACGCCGAACGTCTACGCCGACCAGATCGAGTGGTTCTGCCGTAACGTCAACCGCCGCGACAGCGTGATCATCAGCCTGCACACCCACAACGACCGTGGCACCGGCATCGCCGCCACCGAGCTGGGCCTGATGGCTGGCGCCGACCGTGCCGAAGGCTGCCTGTTCGGCAACGGCGAGCGCACCGGCAACGTCGACCTGGTGACCCTGGCACTGAACCTCTACACCCAGGGCATCGACCCGCAGCTGGACTTCTCCGACATCGATGGCGTGCGCAAGGTCGTCGAGGAGTGCAACCAGTTGCCGGTGCACCCACGTCACCCGTACGTTGGCGACCTGGTCCACACCGCCTTCTCCGGCTCGCACCAGGACGCCATCCGCAAGGGCTTCGCCAAGCAGCAGGACGGCGAGCTGTGGGAAGTGCCGTACCTGCCGATCGACCCGGCCGACATCGGCCGCAGCTACGAGGCGGTGATCCGTGTCAACAGCCAGTCGGGCAAGGGCGGCATCACCTACCTGCTCGAGCAGGAATATGGCATCAGCCTGCCGCGCCGCATGCAGATCGAGTTCAGCCAGGTGGTACAGGGCGAGACCGACCGTCTCGGCCTGGAAATGACCGCCGAGCAGATCTACAAGCTGCTGCAGAAGGAATACCTCCAGGCCAACGCCCCGTATGCCCTGGTCAGCCACCGCCTGCAGGAAGAGAACGGCAGCAGCCACGTGCAAGTGGAAGTCTCCGGTGAAGGCGAAACCACCCTGCACTGGCACGGCAAGGGCAACGGCGCCCTCGAAGCGCTGGTGGCCGGCCTGCCGATCGCCGTGGAGATCATGGACTACAACGAACACGCCATCGGTGCCGGCACCAATGCCAAGGCCGCGGCCTACATCGAGCTGCGCGTGGCCGGCGGGCGTCCGGTGCACGGCGTGGGCATCGACGAGAACATCACCACCGCCAGCTTCAAGGCGCTGTTCAGCGCACTGAACCGCTCGCTGAGCCAGCAGCAGGCCAAAGCGGCGTAAGTCGCAATGTGATGATCAAGGCCCGCATCTTGGATGCGGGCTTTTTTTGTCTGTACCGGCCTCATCGCGGATGAATCCGCTCCTACAGGGACCGTGTAGGAGCGGATTCATCCGCGATGAGGCCGGTGCAAACAACCCAAAACCCACAGGCGAAAAAAAGGGGCGCCGACCAAGCGCCCCACAAGCCGTGTAGCACACAACGAAATCTGTCAGTCCAGCAACGCCATCGCCTCGGCGCTGCACGCCTCGATCCGCGCCCAGTCGCCGTTCTTGATCCAACTGCTATCGAGCATCCAGGTACCGCCCACGCACATCACATTGGGCAGGGCCATGTAGTTGCGCACGTTGGCCGGGTTGACCCCGCCAGTGGGGCAGAAGCGAATGTCGCCGAACGGGCCGCCGAACGCCTTGATCGCCGCCACGCCGCCACTGATCTCGGCCGGGAACAACTTGAAGCGGCGGTAGCCCAGGGCATAGCCCATCATGATCTCCGACGGCGTGCTGATGCCTGGCAACAGCGGAATGTCGCTGTCCACGCCCGCTTCGAGAATGTCCTGGGTGATGCCCGGGGTAACAACGAACTGCGCGCCCGCCGCCTCGACGGCGGCGAACATGCCGCGATCGAGCACGGTACCGGCGCCGACGCACAGCTCCGGGCGCTGCTCGCGCAGCACCTGGATGGCCTTCAGGCCGTGTTGCGAGCGCAGGGTCACCTCCAAGGTGCGGATGCCGCCAGCGGCCAGGGCATCGGCCAAGGGCAGGATGTCTTCCTCACGGGCGATGGTGATCACCGGCAGGATGCGCGCCTTGTTGCAGATCGCGTCGATCCGTGCGGCTTTGTCGGCCATCGAGAGCAAAGGCTGTGGGCGTTCGAGGGTGGTCATGACAATGGATCCTTGGCTCATGGGCACCAGTAGATGTCCAGGGGGTCGTGAAGAAAGGCGCGAATCGGCATTTCGGTTGGGTCTTCGGCCGCCAGCGCGGTGCGCAGGGTGGCAAGCTTGCCCGCGCCCTGCACCGACAACAGGGTCAGGCCGGCAGTGGCCAGCAGCGCGCGGGTCATGCTCAGGCGCTGGTGCGGCACGCTGGGCGCCAACATCGGCAGGCAGCGGCGCTCACCGACCTTGGCCAGGCCCTGGCGCAGGTTGGGGCTGGCCGGGAACAGCGAGGCTGTATGGCCATCGTCGCCCATGCCCAGCACCAGCACATCGATCGGTGGCAGGTCGGCCAGCACCTGGTCGGCCTGCTCGGCAGCGGCTTCGAGAGTAGCGGCGGGTTGGTAGAGCCCGATAAAGCGCGCCTTGGCCGCCGGCCCCTTGAACAGGTGACGAGCCAGCAGGCCGGCGTTGCTGTCGTCGTGCGCCACCGGCACCCAGCGCTCATCGGCCAGGCTCACGGTGACCCGGGACCAGTCCAGCGCCTCGCCAGCCAGCTTCTCGAGGAAGGGCACCGGGCTACGCCCGCCAGACAGCACCAGGCAAGCCTGCCCCTTGCTGGCGATCGCCTGGCGCAGGCGCTCGGCCACATCATGGGCCTGGGTCGCCGCCAGGGTTTTCGGGTCGGCCAGTTGATGAACCTTCACGGTCGCCGGCAGTTGCAGTTCAGATATCGCCATACCAGGCCCTCCCATCACGTGTAATCAATGCAATCGAGCTCATCGGCCCCCAGGAGCCGGCCGCATAGGGCTTTGGCGCGTCACCGCTGGTCTTCCAGCCTGCAATCAGCTGGTCGCACCACTTCCAGGCGTATTCGATCTCGTCCTTGCGCACGAACAGGTTCTGGTTGCCGCGCATCACTTCCAGCAACAACCGCTCATAGGCATCCGGGATCCGCGCGCTGCGCCAGGTGTCGGAGAAATTCAGCTGCAGCGGGCCGCTGCGCAGTTGCATGCCCTTGTCCAGGCCCTGCTCCTTGGTCATCACCCGCAGCGAAATGCCCTCGTCCGGCTGTAGGCGAATGATCAGCTTGTTGCCGATCTGCAAACGCTGTTCCGGGGCGAAGATGTAGTGCGGGGTTTCCTTGAAATGGATGACGATCTGCGACAGCTTCTGCGGCATGCGCTTGCCGGTGCGCAGGTAGAACGGCACGCCCGACCAGCGCCAGTTGCGGATATCGGCACGCAGGGCGACGAAGGTCTCGGTGTCGCTCTGGGCGTTGGAGTTGTCCTCTTCGAGGTAACCCGGCACCGGCTTGCCGTCACTGAAACCAGCGATGTACTGGCCACGCACCACATGGGTGCTCAAGCCCTCGCCGGTGATCGGCGCCAGTGCCTTGAGCACCTTGACCTTCTCGTCGCGGATGCTGTCGGCCGAAAGGTCGCTGGGCGGGTCCATGGCGATCAGGCAGAGCAGCTGCAGCAGGTGGTTCTGGATCATGTCGCGCAGCTGGCCGGCCTTGTCGAAGTAGCCCCAGCGGCCCTCGATGCCGACCTTCTCGGCAACGGTGATCTCCACGTGGGAGATGGAATTCTGGTTCCACTGGGTTTCGAACAGGCTGTTGGCGAAGCGCAGGGCGATCAGGTTCTGCACCGTCTCCTTGCCCAGGTAATGGTCGATACGGTAGACCCGGCTCTCGGGGAAGAACCGCGCCACGGCGTCGTTGACCCGGCGCGAGGACTCCAGGTCGTGGCCGATGGGCTTTTCCAGCACCACCCGGGTGCGCGACGCCAGGCCGGCCTTGTCGAGGTTCTCGCAGATCGCGCCGTACACCGCCGCCGCCGTGGCGAAGTAGGCGATCAGCGGCTGCCCGCTCGGTGCCTGCTCAGCCAAGGCCTGGTAGCCCTCGGGCTCGACAAAGTCCAGGTGCAGGTAGCTCAGGCGCGCCAGGAAGCGCCCCAGGGAGGCGGCATCGATCTCGGCCTCCGGCACGTGGCGGCGCAGATGGGCTTCGATGTTGTTCAGGTGTTCCTGCACGCTGCCCGGCTCGCGGGCCAGGGCCAGCAGGCGGGTGTCGGGGTGCAGGAGGTCGGCGCGGTCGAGCTGGTAGAGCGCGGGGAACAGCTTGCGCAATGCCAGGTCGCCTAGGGCGCCAAAGAGGGCGAAGGTGCAGGGTTCGACACTGATCGCGGCCATAATGTTGGTTCTTTTATAAATGTTGGACTAGGAATACCGGTTTCAACCCTGCTTTTCAAGGGTTAATGTAGTAAAAACCACAACATCCAATACAGCTATTACAGACAAGTGGTGTGACAATCTTACCGACAGTAGGATACACACCAGCGCAAAAAGCCTGCTTCCCGACCCAAGGACACACCATGGACCGCGTGCGAAACCTCCTGGAACAGATCCAGGGCCGCCTCGACGAGCTGAACAAGGCCGAACGCAAGGTCGCCGAAGTCATCCTGCTCAACCCGCAGCAAGCCACCCGCTTCAGCATTGCCGCCCTGGCCCAGGCGGCCAGTGTCAGCGAACCGACGGTCAACCGCTTCTGCCGCTCGTTCGGCGTCAGTGGCTACCCCGAGCTCAAGCTGCAACTGGCGCAGAGCCTGGCCAGCGGCGCCGCCTATGTCAGCCGCGCGGTGGAGGCAGACGACGATCCGGCCGCCTACACCCAGAAGATCTTCGGCAGCGCCATTGCCTCGCTCGACAGCGCCTGCCAGGCGCTCGACCCGCAGCAGGTCAGCCGCGCCGTGGACATGATGATCCAAGCCCGACAGATCCACTTCTTCGGCCTCGGCGCCTCGGCCCCGGTGGCCCTCGATGCGCAGCACAAGTTCTTCCGTTTCAACCTCGCCGTGTCGGCCCACGCCGATGTGCTGATGCAGCGCATGCTGGCTTCGGTGGCCCACACCGGCGACCTGTTCGTGATCATTTCCTACACCGGGCGCACCCGCGAACTGGTCGAGGTGGCGCGCCTGGCGCGGGAAAACGGCGCCTCGGTGCTCGGCCTGACCGCCGCCGGCTCGCCCCTGGCCCAGGCCTGCAGCCTGAGCCTGCATATCCCGCTGCCGGAAGACACCGACATCTACATGCCGATGACCTCGCGGATCATCCAGCTCACCGTGCTCGATGTGCTCGCCACCGGCATGACCCTGCGCCGTGGCGTGGACTTCCAGCCGCACCTGCGCAAGATCAAGGAAAGCCTCAACGCCAGTCGCTACCCGATCGAGGACGACGACCTCAACTGAGCCGGTGCGCCTGCAAACGCAGGTGCGCCCGCTCGCCCGGCGCCAGGCTCAGACCCTCGCCACTGCCGCTGGCCGCCTCGACGCAGACGAAGCCTTGGCACTCGCGCCCGCTCACGCCCATCAACGGCCGGTTGCCAGGGTGCCAGACCACAGTGTCGTCGCTGTCGCCGGTGTCGATGCACAGTTTGCGCTGCCAGGCCGGGTCCTGCAATTGCACCCGCGGCGTACCGGGATAGACCCGCTGGCAACCGCCCTTGAGGGTCAGCGCGCCGTCTTCGCGGCAGGCCTGGCGATTGAGACGGTCGTAGCCGTCGATGTCCTCCAGCCCAGACAGCGCTATCTTCGACACGTCGCTGATCCGCCAGTAGGCCAGCAGCGCATGGCTCAGCTGGCACGGTTCACTGTCCTGGTGCTCGGTGCTCAGGCTCAGTTCCATGCTCGCTCCAAGCCGGGCATGCAGGTCGACCTGCCAGTCGCACAGGTCCAGGCGCCATTTCAGGGTCACCCCCTCCTCGTCCTCGCGGCTGTCCACCAGCTTCCAGTCCAGCAGGCGCGCCCAGCCATGGGCCGGCCACAGGTCCTCGCTGGGATGGCGGCCATACCAGGGCCAGCACACCGGCACGCCTCCGCGGATAGCCCCTACCTGCGGCCACTGCTCGGCGCACCACAACCAGGGTTTCTCACCGGCGGGTTGAAAGTGCAGGAGCTGCCCGCCCTGGCGGCTGAACACTGCCTGGCAGCGAGGGTGGTCGATGATCAGCACATCGCGCTGCTGGTAACGCTCCCACTCGAAGGTCGGCCTGGGCCGTTGCGAGGTGAAGAAGCGATGTAGCGGATGTTCGGGCATGGTTCCAAGCTCTTTTGTTGTTCGAGATAGCGCTGTCTCAGCCCGTGCCCGCTAACCACTGCAGACCAGTGGTTAGCGGGAAGGCCGAAATGGATGGCGTAAATTTACAACAATTTTTCTCAGAATGACGACTGAATCTTCAACCCCGCGACCAGCGCGTTGTCCACTTCGTCCACACCACCCGGGCTCTTGATGTACTGCAGGTTCGGGCGCACGGTCAGCCAATTGGTGACGTGGAAGCCATAGTAGAGCTCGGCGTTGTACTCGGTGCGCTGCAGCGGCGCGAAGCCCGGGTTGTCATAGTCGTTGATGCCGGACTGGGCATTGAGCAGCTCGGCGCGCTTCTTCACATCGTCATTGACGTGGATGCGGGCGATGCCAAAGCCGATGTCGTCCTTGGGCCGGGCATCGAAGGCACCCTTGTAGACCAGGCCGACCTGCTGGTAGTTGTCGACCACGTTGGTGGCCTTGTCGTGCACGGTGAAGTTGGCGAACAGGCTCAGGCCGCGGTTGACGTCGCCGGCATGGGCGGTGACCTGCTGCTGGGCCACGACCCACCAGCCGTGCTTGCTGGAGTGCGACTTGAACGCCGCGCCGGTCAGCGCCTGCGGGTTGCCGTTGATGTCGTCGTACACGTCGTCGGCCTTGGCGGTGCTGTAGTAGTAGCCCAGGCGGTACTCGCCCGGCAGGCCGTTGACCTTCGGCGACCAGACCGCCTCCACCGGCAGTATCGCGCCCTTGGTGCCGCTGCCGCTGAGTTTGAAGCCGTTGCCGGTCTCCAGGTTCGACGGGTTCTGCTCGTAGGCGCCGACCTGGACGAAGAATTCCGGGGTGATGTTGTACTTGACCCGCAGCGCCCACTGGCTGACCGGCCAGTTGTACCAGATGCCGCCGACCCAGTTGCCCACTTGCGAGCCGCAGAAGGCCAGGTTCTGGAAGTCGCAGGGGAAGCTGTTGAAGTCCTCGCCCTCGCCGAAGCGGCCGAATTTCACGTCCAGCGCGCCGTCGAAGTACTTCTGCTTGACCCACATCTGCGTCAGGCGCCAGGTCTGGCCGCGCCCCCAGACCTCCTGCACCGAGCTGAACTGCCCGGCACGCGGGTCGCTGATGCGGTCGTTGGACAGGTTGCGGCCGCTACGCTCGGTGATCGCCAGCTTGAACTCGGTGTCCTTCCAGCCGAAGATCTTCTCCAGGTCCAGGTGCGCGCCCAGGGCGAACTGGTCGCTGTAGCGCGCGGTCTTGTCGTCGTTGTAGCCACCGTGCAGGTTGCCGGCCACTTCGCCAACGTAGTCGAGGGTGAAGTCGTAGCCCTTCTCCAGCAGCTCGGTACGGGTGCCGCCCCAGTCGCCGGTCATCCATTTCGATTCCGACGAGAAAGCCTCGGCGGCCTGGGCCCCGCTGCTGCCGACCAGCGCCAGCAAGGCGAGCGATCCCAGGGTCTTGATGCGATTGCGATGTTCCATCCCTTTGCGTCCTCTTTTCTTGTTATGCATTGTTCTAGACGATTCAACGGCCTTTGAAGCGAGTCACGTTGTCCTTGATGGCAGTGCCGCTGGCGGCGAGGTCGAGACGTTCGCCGCTGCCGGCGTCGAACAGCAGCACCCGCGCCGGGTCGAACTGCAGGTTGAGGCTGTCGCCCACCTGGCACGCCACATCCGGCGCCAGGCGGCAGCAGACCTTGGTCTGGTTGAGGGTGACGAACACCAGCAGGTCCGGGCCGGTGGGCTCGGTGACCTGCACTTCGGCGCGGATGGCGGGCATGCCGTTGCCCTCGGCGGCCCCCAGCGAGATTTGTTCAGGGCGCACGCCGAGGATGATCTCGCGCCCTTCCAGCTCGTCCGCCGCCACGCCCAGCGGCAGCTCGCAGCGCGCCTGGCCGCTGTCGAGCAGCGCCAGCACCCGCCCGTCCTGCTTCATCAGGCGCACGGGAATGAAATTCATCGGCGGCGAGCCGATGAAACTGGCAACGAACAGGTTGGCCGGGTCGTTGTAGATCTGTTGCGGGGTGCCGAACTGCTGGATGATGCCGTCCTTCATCACCGCCACCTTGTCGCCCAGGGTCATGGCCTCGATCTGGTCATGGGTGACATACACCGTGGTGGTCTTCAGGCGCTGGTGCATCAGCTTGATCTCGGTGCGCATCTCCACCCGCAGCTTGGCGTCGAGGTTCGACAGCGGTTCATCGAACAGGTAGATCTTCGGCCGCCGCGCCAGCGCCCGGCCCATGGCCACGCGCTGCTGCTGGCCGCCGGACAGCTGGCCGGGCTTGCGCCCCAGCAGGTGCTCGATCTGCAGCAGCTTGGCCACCCGCGCCACCTCCTCGTCAATGGCGGCCTGGGACATCTTGCGGATCTTCAGGCCAAAGGCGATGTTGTCGCGCACGTTCATGGTCGGGTACAGCGCGTAGGACTGGAACACCATGGCGATGTCGCGATCCTTGGGGCTCATGCCGCTGACATCCTCGTCGTCGATGAGGATCGCCCCGCCGCTGATGCTTTCCAGGCCGGCGATGCAGTTCATCAGCGTCGACTTGCCGCAGCCCGAGGGCCCGACCAGGATCAGGAACTCGCCGTCCTTGATCGCCAGCTGGATGTCCTTGAGCGTGTCCGGCAGGCCCGCGCCATAGGTCTTGTGCACATTGCGAAGTTCGAGTGTTGCCATGACTTACCCCTTGACCGCGCCGGCGGTCAGCCCGCGCACGAAATACTTGCCCGCAATCACGTAGACCAGCAGCGTCGGCAGCCCGGCGATCATCGCCGCGGCCATGTCGACGTTGTATTCCTTGGCCCCGGTGCTGGTGTTGACCAGGTTGTTCAGGGCCACGGTGATCGGTTGCGAGTCGCCGCTGGAGAACACCACGCCGAACAGGAAGTCGTTCCAGATCTGGGTGAACTGCCAGATCAGGCAGACCATGATGATCGGCGTCGACATCGGCAGGATGATCCGCCCGAAGATGGTGAAGAACCCGGCGCCGTCCAGGCGTGCCGCCTTGACCAGCGCCTCGGGGATGCTCACGTAGTAGTTGCGGAAGAACAATGTGGTGAAGGCCAGGCCGTACACCACATGCACCAGCACCAGGCCGCCGGTGGTGCTGGCCAGGCCCAGCTTGCCGAGGGTGAACGAGGCCGGCAGCAGCACGGTCTGGAACGGCAGGAAGCAGCCGAACAGCAGCAGGCCGAAGAACAACTGCGAGCCACGGAAGCGCCACATCGACAGCACGTAGCCGTTGAGCGCGCCGATGGCCGTGGAGATCAGCACCGCCGGCACGGTGATCAGGATCGAGTTGAGGAAGTAGCCGTTGACCGTGGCCCAGGCCTTGGCCCAGCCAATGCCGGTGAACACCGCAGGCCAGCTCAGCAGGTTGCCGGTGCTGATGTCCTCGGGGGTCTTGAAGCTGGTCAGCAGCATGACCACCAGTGGTACCAGGTACAGCAGCACCGCCAGCAGCAGCACGGCGTGGATGGCGATGCGGCTGAGGTTCAGCGCGGGTTTGTCGACAGGACTAATCATGGCGTTTGCCCCGCAGTTCGGAGTACAGGTAGGGGACGATGATCGCCAGGATCGCGCCCAGCATGAGGATCGCGCTGGCCGAGCCCATGCCCATCTGCCCACGGCTGAAGGTGAACGAGTACATGAACATTGCCGGCAGGTCCGACGAGTAGCCCGGCCCCCCCGCGGTCATCGCCGCGACCAGGTCGAAGCTTTTGATCGCGATGTGCGCGAGGATCATCAGCGAGCTGAAGAACACCGGGCGCAGGCTGGGCAGCACCACGGTCCAGTAGATGCGCGGCAGGCTGGCGCCATCGAGCTGTGCGGCGCGGATGATCGACTGGTCGACGCCGCGCAGGCCGGCGAGGAACATCGCCATGATGAAGCCCGAGGCCTGCCACACGGCAGCGATCACCAGGCAGTAGACCACCCGGTCGGGGTCGATCAGCCAGTCCAGGCGAAAGCCTTCCCAGCCCCAGTCACGCAGCAGCTTGTCCAGGCCCATGCCGGGGTTGAGCAGCCACTTCCAGGCGGTACCGGTGACGATCATCGACAGCGCCATGGGGTACAGGTAGATGGTGCGGATGAAGCCTTCGCGGCGGATGCGCTGGTCGAGCAGCACGGCAAGGAACACGCCGATGGCCAGGGTGATGCCGATGAACAGCCCGCCGAACAGCAGCAGGTTCTTGCTCGCCACCCACCAGCGGTCGTTGTCGAACAGCCGGGCGTACTGGGCCAGGCCCGCCCACTTGTAGGTGGGCAGGAAAGTAGAGGTGGTGAACGAGAGGACGAAGGTCCACAGGATGTAGCCGTAGAAGCCCACCAGGACGATGAGCATGCTCGGCGCCAGCACCAGCTGGGGCAGCCAGCGCTGCAGCGCGTCCAGGGGTGAGGCCCGCAGGCGGGCGGTTGCTGTAGTCATGATCTGGGTTCCCGATACGAGATTGCCTGCGCGGGCCTTATCGCTGGCAAGCCAGCTCCCACAGGTACAGGTGTGCTCAGGCTGATCGCTGTACCTGTGGGAGCCGCGGTTCGCCGCCGCGACTTGCCGGCGATAGGGCCGTCAGCCCCTTACTTGGCCGCTTTGACAGCTGCGTTCAGCTTCTTCGCCGCGTCGGCCGGATCGGCCTTGGGATCGTTGATGTAGTTGGTCACCACATCGAAGAACGCTCCCTGAACCGCCAGGGTGGTGGCCATGTTGTGCGCCATGCTCGGTTGCAGGCCGCCGTTTTTGGCATCGGCCAGGAAGTCCTGGGCCGCCGTCTGGGCGCAACTGTCGAAGCCGTACTTGCCCATGTCGGCAAGCATGTCGTTACGCACCGGGATCGAGCCCTTGTTGATGCTGAAGACCTTCTGGAAGTCTTCGCCCAGCACCTTGCGGGCGATGTCCTGCTGGCCTGCCGCGGTACCCTTGTCCTTCTGCTTGAACACCACCAGCGAGTCGATGTTGTAGAGGAAGGCCTGGTCGGTGCCGGGGAAGGCCACGCACTGGTAGTCCTTGCCAGCGGTCTTCTTCGCCAGGGTCCATTCGCTCTTGGCCCAGTCGCCCATGATCTGCATGCCGGCCTTGCCGTTGATGACCTTGGCCGCCTCCAGGTTCCAGTCCTGGCCCTTGCCGTCAGGGTCCATGTAGGTGGCGACTTTCTTCAGTTCGGTGAGCGCCTTGACCATCTCGGGGCCGGTCAGGGCCTTTTCGTCCAGCTCGACCAGGGCCTTCTTGTAACCCTCGACGCCCATCACCGAGAGCACCACGCTCTCGAACACGGTGCTGTCCTGCCACGGCTGGCCACCGTGGGCCAGCGGGATGAAACCGGCGGCCTTGAGCTTGTCGGCGGCGGCGTAGAATTCATCTAGGGTAGTCGGGGCCTTGTCGATACCGGCCTTCTTGAACACTTCCGGGTTGATCCACAGCCAGTTGATACGGTGGATGTTTACTGGGACGGCAACGTAACTAGGTGGTTCCTTGGATTCCTTGTCCTTGTACTTCACAGTATCGGCGATCTTCTTGTCGAGCAGGCCGTCCCATTTCTCTTCCTTGGCCACGTCCTTGAGCACATCGGTATCCAGCAAACCGGTTGATGCCCACTCCTGGATATCCGGGCCCTTGATCTGCGCGACCCCGGGCGGGTTGCCAGCCACGGCGCGGCTCTTGAGCACGGTCATGGCGGTGGCGCCACCACCGCCAGCCACGGCGCCGTCCTTCCAGGTGAAGCCGTCCTTCTCGACCTGCGCCTTGAGCACGTCGACCGCGGCCTTCTCGCCGCCGGAGGTCCACCAATGGACGACTTCCACGCTGCCTTTGGAGTCGGCGGCCTGGGCACTGAGGGAGAACAGGGAGGCGAAGGAGATCGCGGCGGCGAGACGAAGCGTCGGATGCATGGGATTACCTTTCTTGTTGTTATGCGAGGCAAGACTGTCGCTTGCATGGCATGGAGTGTAGGGAGGTCGCGCCCGGCGCCAGGTAACGAACGGATGCGCGAATGTCATCGTCTGGTTACAAAGCCAGGGCCGTGGCAAGGCTCGGCGCCAGCGGCAGGCGTGGCAGCAGCAGGGCCTGGTAGGCGTGGTAGAGGTCAGGCTTGCCGCCCCAGATGCGCGCACTGGGCAGCAGTGCCGGGTCGAGCTCGTGGTGCCAGCTGCCATGGGCGCGGTCGATGAAGTGGCTGGCGATGAAGTCCCAGAAGCAGCGGTACCAGTGTTCGTACTGGGCTTCACCGGTACGTCGCAACAGCGCCGCGGCAGTGGCACAGGCCTCGGCATGCACCCAGTGCAGGCGCTCGCGCACCACCGGGCGGTCGTGCCAGTCCAGGGTGTAGACCAGCCCCGGCGCGCCGTCTGCCTGCCAGGCGTGGCGACAGGCGCTGTCGAACAGGCCCCGGGCGGCGGGCAGCAAGGACTCGGGCACAGGTAGTTGCGCCCTTTGCAGGGCCGCCTCCAGGTGCAGCACCAGGCGCGCCCATTCGAAGGCGTGGCCGGGCGTGGTCCCGTAAGGACGGAAGCCATCGGCGGGGTTGTCGCGGTTGTAGTCGGGGAGCGCCTGCCACTGCGCATCGAAATGTTCCGTGACGCGCATACCGTCGGCGGCGGCGTGGGTCAGGATCAAGCGCTCGACGATCCGTTGGGCGCGCAGCAACCACTGTGTGTCGCCGGTCACGTCAGCCACGGCGAGGAAGGCTTCGACGCCGTGCATGTTGCTGTTGGCGCCCCGGTAGGCCTCCGCCTGCCGCCAGTCGCGGGAGAACGACTCGCGCAGGGCGCCTTCCTCTTCGCACCAGAAGCGCTGCGCGATGACCTGGGTTACCGCCTCCAGCAACGCCGACGCCTGGCTGATGCCCGCCACCACCGCCGAGCTGGCGGCGAGAGCGACGAAGGCATGCAGGTAGGCGGCCTTGCCGGTGTCGCCATGACCTTCGGGCTGCGCGTACCAGCCGTCATGTTCCTGGTCGCGCAACGGGCCTTGCAGGGCGCCGACGCCATGCTCGACCAGCTCGCGGCAACCCGGAACGCCCTGGATATGCGCCAAGGCGAAACTGTGGGTCATGCGCGCGGTGTTCATGGTCTCGGCCAGGGCGCAACGGGGCAGGCGGCCTTCGTCATCGAGGTTGCCGAACCCCTGGGGCAGGCGCGAAGCCCTGGCGAAGGCGAGCAGGCGCAGGGCCTCGGCGTCGAGCCAGGCATGGTGTGTCGGGGAGTCGAGCCAGCTGATGGCCATGGGTGCACCTTCCTTGTTGTTGTCAGCCGATTCTAGTCAGCCATCCTGGCTGGCATGTCACGAAGCCCGGCTCGATTGTCACCGCATCGTTACATCGAAGCGCTTATCGCGGGGCAAGGGCTCATTCGGCTGTACGCGGCAGGTACAAGGTCACCCGCAACCCACCCTCGCGCAGGTTTAACAGGCTCACCTCGCCGCCATGGCTATGGGCGATGTTGCGCGCGATGCCCAGCCCCAGCCCATACCCCTGCTGCTGCCCGGCCAGGCGGAAGTGCGGCTCGAACACCTGTTCCAGGCGCTGTTCCGGCACCCCCGGGCCCTGGTCGTCCACCTGCAGCACGAAGCTCTCGGCGGTGTCGATGATGCGCAGCTGCGCCCGCTCGCCATACTTGATGGCATTGTCGATCAGGTTGCCGATGCAGCGGCGCAACGCCAGCGACTTGCCGGGGTACGGCGCCAGCGCCTGACCCTCGAGGGTGATGCGCCCATCGCCGAGATAAGGCTCGGCCAGCAGCTCCAGCACCTGATTGAGGTCGATCGGCTCGATATTCTCGTGGATATCGGTGTCCTTGACACATTGCAGCGCCCCCTTGACCAGCAGCTCCAGCTCATCGAGATCGCGGCTGAACTTGGCCTGCAGCTTCTCGTCCTCGAGCAGCTCCACTCGCAGGCGCAGGCGCGTGATCGGTGTGCGCAGGTCATGGGAAATGGCGCTGAACAGCTGGGAACGCTCGGTCAGGTAACGGCTTATCCGATCACGCATGTTGTTGAACGCCCGCCCCACCTCGACCACTTCGCTACCGCCGCCTTCGGCCACCGGGGCGACGTCCGCCCCCAGCGACATTTCCCGCGCCGCCCGTGCCAGGCGCTTGAGCGGCCGGCTCTGCCAGTGCACCAACAGACCGATGAACAGCAGCAACAGCACGGTGGTCAGGGCAATGAAGCCGATCTGCTGACGCGGCAAGCGTTCGGCCTCAAGGCTGGTGTAGGGCTCGGGCAGCAGCGAGGCGATGTACAGCCACTCGCCTTCGCCGAGGCGGATCTGGGTCACCAGCACCGGCGGGTTGAGCGGCTCGAGGGTCAACGAATAGTGCGCCCACGAACGGGGCAGCTCATCGAGTTTCAGGCCGCTGTTGAAGATGCGCAGATCGTCGGGGCTGACGAACTCCACGGAGATCTCCATCTGCTGGCCAAGACGCTCGTGCAGCACCTCCTGGAATACGTCGATCACCGCCTGCTTGCGCGGGGTGATCGGCAACACCGGCATTTCCAGCGGTTTGACGTTGAGCGAGACGAAGAAGCGCGTGCCGCCCATGCTGCGCAACTGATCCAATACCATGGGCCGGTAGGCCACCGGCAGCGAGCGGAAGTAGCTGACACTGGCACTCATCGAGTGCGCGAGGCTGCTGGCGCTGGCGCGCAAGCCCTGCAGCTGGCTGGCGCGCAATTGCGCGACCCAGATCACGCTGGACAGGCCCTGAGCCAGCAATACCACCAGCAAGGTAAGCAGCAGCATGCGCCCCAACAGCGAGCGCGGCAGCAGGCGCCAGCGACGCTCGTCAGGCCGGGCAGACATTGGCCGCCAGCAGGTAGCCGCTGCCACGCACGGTGCGGATCAGCCGGGGTGGTTTTTCCGTGTCGCGCAGGCGCTGGCGCAGGCGACTGACCGCCATGTCGACGATACGGTCCAGCGGCATCGGTTCGCGACCACGGGTGGCGTTGCCGATGGTGTCGCGGTCGAGGATCTGCTGCGGGTGATCGAGAAACAGTTTGAGCAGGGCGAAGTCGGCGCCGGAGAGGATCACTTCTTCGCCGTCGCGGTGGAACAGACGGTGGCTGATCGTGTCCAGGCGCCAGTCATCGAAGGCCAGCACCGCACTGGCCAGCGTCGCCTGGCCGAAATCGGCACGGCGCAACAAGGCCTTGATCCTTGCCTGCAGCTCTCGCGGGCTGAAGGGTTTGCCGAGGTAGTCGTCGGCGCCCAGCTCCAGGCCGATGACCCGATCGGCTTCATCGGAACTGGCGGTGAGCATGATGATCGGCACCCGCGCCTGGCGCGGGTGCTGGCGAACCCAGCGACACAGGCTGAAGCCGTCTTCGTCGGGCAGCATCACGTCGAGGATCACCAGGTCGTAGGGGTTGGCGTCCAGGGCGCGGCGAAAGCCCTGGCCGTCAGGTTCGGCGTGCACCTGCAGGCCGCAGCGGGCGAGGTAGGTCTGCAGCAGTTCGCGGATGTCCTGGTCGTCGTCGACCATCAGGATCGATTTGCCGGCAGTGGTCACAATGGTCAGTCCTCTTGTTATGCGCAGATCTTTGTGTCTGCTGTTTGGGGCCGCAAAGCGGCCCCAACGATCACCGATCCAGCGCTTGCTGCAGCGCCACCCCCGCCCCCAGCAACCCGGAAAACTCCGCCGTCACCAGCCATACCGGCACCCCGGCGAAGTAGCCGCTCATGCAGCCCTTGTCGGCGAAGCTCGCGGCAAAGCCGCTGCGCAGGAACAATTCGGCGAAACGGGGAATCACGCCACCGACAATGTAGACGCCACCCCGCGCCCCGAGGGTGAGCACATTGTTGCCCGCCACCCGGCCGAGGAACCGGCAGAACTGCTCGACCACCGCCAGCGCCCGTGGCTCGTTGGCCAGCGCCGCGTCGGTGATCTGCGCCGGGGTCTTGTGCGTCGGCGCAGCACCATCGAGCGCACAGATGGCCTGGTACAGGCGCACCAGCCCACCGCCACTGAGCACGGTCTCGGCACTGACATGGCCGATCTGCCGGTGGATTTCCTGGTGGATCGCCGCCTCACGGGCATTGCCCACCGGCAGGTCGACATGCCCGCCCTCCCCCGGCAGCGCCAGCCAGTGCTCACCGTGGCGCAGCAGGCTGCCCACGCCCAGGCCTGTGCCGGGGCCGATCACCAGCGCCGGGCGCGATGGATCGGCGAGGCCTGCGCAGACTTCACGAAATTCGCCTGCGCGCAGGCGAGTCATGCCCAGCGCCATCGCGGAAAAGTCGTTGATCAGCAGCAGGCGGTCGACCTGCAGCGTCTGGCAGAACGCGCTGCGGCTCAGGCGCCAGTGGTTGTTGGTAAAGCGGAATTCGTCGCCGTCCACCGGGCCTGCCACCGCCAGGCACACCGCCGCCAGGCCGCCACGGGCGATACGCTGGTCGGCCAGATAGGCCTCGATGGCCTGTTCAGGGCTGGTGTAGTCGGCGGTGGCCAGCACCTGCACCGCCTGCAGTTCATTGTCGCGCCACACGGCAAAACGCGCGTTGGTGCCACCGATGTCGCCGACCAGCAAGGCCTTCATTCGAGGTTCTCCAGGGCCGAGGTGAAGGCGCTCGCGCCTTGCTCGGCGGAACTGAACGCCACACGCATGAAGCCGAACAGCTCACGCCCGCACCCCAGGTCGTTGCCCTTGGGTGGCGCAGGCAGTTCACGGTCGGCCAGTTCCTCGGCCGAGACCATGATCCGCAGCGTGCCTTCGGCACCATCGACGCGCACGATATCACCATCGCGCACCCGCGCCAGCGGGCCACCATCAAAAGCCTCCGGGCAGACGTGGATAGCCGCCGGGATCTTGCCCGAGGCACCGGACATGCGCCCGTCGGTGACCAGCGCCACCTTGAAGCCGCGATCCTGCAGCACGCCGAGGAACGGCGTCAGCTTGTGCAACTCGGGCATGCCGTTGCAGCGCGGCCCCTGGAAGCGCACCACGGCGACGAAGTCCCGCTCCAGCTCGCCGGCCTTGAATGCATCGGCCAGCGACTGCTGGTCGTGGAACACCCGGGCAGGCGCCTCGACCACCCGGTGCTCGGGCGCCACGGCGGAAACCTTCATCACGCCACGGCCAAGGTTGCCTTCCATCACCCGCAAACCGCCCTCGGCGGAGAACGGCCGCGCCACCGGGCGCAGGATGCTTTCGTCGAGACTGTCCTTCGGCCCCTCGCGCCAGACCAGGCGGCCATCCTCCAGGAACGGCTCCTGGGTGTAGCGGCGCAGGCCATGCCCGGCCACGGTGTTGACATCCTCGTGCAGCAGGCCCGCGTCGAGCAGTTCGCGAATGAGGAAGGCCATGCCACCGGAGGCCTGGAAGTGGTTGATGTCGGCCTTGCCGTTGGGATAGACGTGGGACAGCGTCGGCACCACCTCGGACAGATCGGCCATGTCCTGCCAGGTCAGCTGGATGCCGGCGGCCTGGGCGATGGCCGGGATATGCAGGGTGTGGTTGGTCGAGCCGCCGGTGGCGTGCAGGGCGACAATCGAGTTGACCAGCGCCTTTTCGTCGACGATCTGGCCAATGGGCATGAAGCTGCCACTGGCCTTGGTCATGCGCGTGACCTGGCGCGCGGCCTCGGCGGTGAGGGCATCGCGCAGCGGCGTGTAGGGGTTGACGAACGAGGCGCCCGGCAGGTGCAGGCCCATGACCTCCATCACCAGCTGGTTGGTGTTGGCGGTGCCGTAGAAAGTGCAGGTGCCGGGGCCGTGGTAGCTCTTCATTTCCGATTCGAGCAGTTGCTCGCGGGTGGCCTTGCCCTCGGCGTAGCGCTGGCGCACATCGGCCTTTTCCTTGTTGGAGATGCCCGAGACCATCGGCCCGCCCGGCACGAAGATCGTCGGCAGGTGGCCGAAACGCAAGGCGCCCATCATCAGCCCGGGGACGATCTTGTCGCAGATGCCCAGCATCAGCGCGCCATCGAACATGTTGTGCGACAGGGCGATGGCGGTGGACATGGCGATCACTTCACGGCTGGCGATGGCCAGCTCCATGCCCGGCTCGCCCTGGGTGACGCCGTCGCACATGGCCGGCACGCCGCCGGCGAACTGGCCGACCGAACCGACTTCGCGCAGTGCCTGTTTGATCTGTTCGGGGAAGTGCTGGTACGGCTGGTGCGCCGAGAGCATGTCGTTGTAGGCCGAGACAATGGCCACGTTGGCCGCGTTCATCAGCCGCAGGGTCTGCTTGTCGTCCCCACCGCAGCCAGCCACGCCATGGGCGAAGTTGGCGCACTGCAACTGGCCGCGCATGGGTCCGTCACTGGCCGCCCCACGGATCAGCTCAAGGTAGCGTTCACGGGTACGGCGGCTGCGGGCGATCAGCCGTTCGGTGACCTCAAGGATGCGCGGATGCATGTACTGGACTCCAGGCTAACTGTGGGGCGGCTTTACTGGGGCATTTTCCCTCCAAACGATTGCGACCTAGTCTCTAGGAAAAGGCGCATGGACCGCTCGACAGGGGGATAACCCAACCACTCGTTGTATGTTTAAACAAAATACTGCCAGCAAAAAGGCTTGTTTTCTATCTCTCGGTGAATAATCTTGTAATTCCAACAACAAAACCGTTTCAGTGAAGCTGTCCTTTGTGCCACAGGCTTCACCCGACTGCCAGAGGTAATACCATGACCCTACGCATCGCCATCAACGGATTCGGCCGCATCGGACGCAACGTCCTGCGCGCACTGTACACGCAGGGCTACCGCCAGGACCTGCAGGTCGTCGCCATCAACGACCTGGGCGACAGCGCGATGAATGCCCACCTGCTCAAATACGACAGCGTCCACGGCACCTTTGACGCCACTGTCGAGGCCGACCACGAAAGCCTCACCGTCAATGGCGACCGCATCGCCGTCAGCGCCATCCGCAACCCTGCCGAGCTGCCCTGGAAGACCTTGGCCATCGATGTGGTGTTCGAATGCACCGGGCTGTTCACCGAACGTGCCAAGGCCGCTGCGCACCTGAGCGCCGGGGCCGGCAAGGTGATTGTCAGCGCCCCGGCCAAGGGTGTCGACGCCACCGTGGTATATGGGGTCAACCACGATGTGCTGCGCGCCTCGCACCAGATCATCTCCAACGCCTCGTGCACCACCAACTGCCTGGCACCGATCGCCCAGGTGCTGCACCGCGAGTTCGGCATCGAGCAAGGCCTGATGACCACCATCCACGCCTACACCAACGACCAGGTGCTCACCGACGTCTACCATAGCGACCCGTACCGCGCCCGCTCGGCCACCCAGTCGATGATCCCGAGCAAGACTGGCGCCGCCGAGGCCGTCGGCCTGGTACTGCCGGAACTGGCCGGCAAGCTCACCGGCATGGCCGTACGAGTGCCGGTGATCAACGTGTCGCTGGTCGACCTCACCGTCAACCTGCAGCGCGAAACCAGCGCCGAGGAAGTCAACCAGCTGTTCCTCGAGGCCAGCCGTCATTCCCGGGTGCTGGGCTATAACGCCCTGCCGTTGGTGTCGTGCGACTTCAACCACAACCCACTGTCGTCGATCTTCGACGCCAACCACACCCGTGCCAATGGGCGGATGCTCAAGGTACTGGCCTGGTACGACAATGAGTGGGGTTTCTCCAACCGCATGCTGGATAACTGCCTGGCGTTGTTCAACGCACGCTGAGGGGCCTGGCTGTAGAGGTTTAGCGGCTGTGGGATCGAGCGCCGCCCGCGCGGCGCATCGCGAATAAATTCGCTCCTACATTTGTTGCAACGTGCCGAACCTGTCACGCCATGGGTGCCAGTCCTGGCGCATGTCTTGAACCCTGCAAACAAGGCTGACAACCATGGCCTTACAGGCATGGTTACGTTGCAACAAAATGTAGGAGCGAATTTATTCGCGATGCGCCGCGCGGGCGGCGCTCGACCTCATAAGCGCTGAAAACCTCACGGCATACACCCCCGAAATAACTCCCCACACAATCTTTACCTTTTCCTAACAATTCCCAGCTTGACCTGACAACAAGATGATAAGCATTATCATTAGCTTTTCATCGGCCAGGTCCCCCCGTGAGTCAGTCCCGGTTCAACTCAGTGTTCCTCACTCAGCGTCTCACTCTGCTGCGCACGCTGCAGCGCATGGTGGGCAACCCCAGCACCGCCGAGGACCTGCTGCAGGAAACCTACCTGCGGGTCACCCGCGCCCTGGGCGAGCGCCCGATCGAGCACCTGGAACCTTTCGTGTTCCAGACCGCCCGCAACCTTGCCCTGGACCACCTGCGCACGCGCCGGGTGCAGGCGCGCACGCTGGTGGACGACGTGCCCGAGCAAGTCCTGCATAACGTCGCGGCGCCTGCCGCGAGCAGCGAGGACGCCGCCCACGCCGAGCAACTGCTCAAGCACCTGAGCGTCAGCCTCGGCCAGTTGAGCGAACGCCAGCAACGCATCTTCATCCTCAGCCGCCTGCACGGCGCCAGCTACCTGGAAATCGCCGAGCAGTTGAGCGTCTCGGCCAGTACCGTGCAGAAGGAGCTGAAACTGATCATGGCCATCTGCATGGGCGTGGCCGATCGTCACCAGTGACGCGACCGCTCGCCGCGGGTCAGCGCAAAGCCCTTGCCATGGGCAAGGTCTGCACTGATCATGCGCAAAAAATGCCCGATGCAAGGATCCCCCGTGACCGACCACCCCACCCCTCGCCCGTCACCCGCCGAGCCTGATGCCCGCGCCCGTGCCCGCGAAGAGGCGCTGGACTGGTTGATCCGCCTGCAATGCGCCAGCGAAGACGACACCCGCGCGTTCGAGCACTGGCTGGGCGCCGAGCCGGAAAACGCCGAGGCCTATGTCGAGGCCGAAGCGCTGTGGAACGGCGCCTCGCTGCGCCAGGCCGCCGGCCAGTTGCAGCACAGGCGCAAGCGCTCGCTTGCCGGGCGCCTGCGCAGCCACTGGAAACCGCTGGCTACCGCCGCGGTGCTGCTGGTCGGGCTGTTCACTTTCGGCAACCTGCCGGTGCGCCTGCAGGCCGACCACCTGACCGTGGTCGGCGAGCGCCAGCGCCTGGAGCTGGACCACGGCGCCAAGGTGCTGCTCAACACCAATTCGGCCTTCGCCAGCGACGAACGCGATGGCCGCAAGGTTGCCCGCCTGTTGCAGGGCGAGGCGTATTTCCAGGTGTCCAACGCCAGCCAGCCGCCGCTTGAAGTCCAGGCCGGCCCACTGCGCGCCAGCGTGCGCGACACCGATTTCGCCGTGCGCTACCTCGATGGCGAAGCCCAGGTGCGGGTGCAGCGCGGCGACGTCGACCTGCAGGCCGCGAGCGACCAGCGCATCCGCCTGAGTGCCGGTGACAGCATCAGCGTCGGCCCCACGGGCTTCGGTCAGCGCCAGCGCCCCGACATGAGCAAGGACCTGGCCTGGATCGAAGGCCGCCTGGTGTTCGAGAACTGCCCGCTGAGCCAGGTGCTCGCCGAGGTCCGCCGCTACTACCCGGGCTGGATCATCAACCGCAACGCACACCTGGAGCAGGTCGCGGTCACCGGCAACTACCGCCTCGACCAGCCGCTGGAAACGCTACGTGCCCTGGCCCACATCACCTCGGCGCAACTGCATGAATACCCGGCCGTGGTAATCCTCAACTGACCTTGCAAGTTTTTTTACGCGATCACCCTGCCTCACCCGTCTCGTTATAGCCAATACGATTGATTCTCGTTCTAAAACGAGAACAAACACTGTCTATGACTTACGCGCGACAGGGAGCGCTTTCGATGCCCACAGGTCAAATCCGCCCGTCCTCTTCTTCCCGCCGCCGCGGGCAATTGTCCCTGTTGACCTTGGCCCTGCTCGCCAGCGGCGCCTGCAGCCTGCCCGCGCTGGCCGTGGAACCGGCCCAGGCGAGCAGCCCGCGCATGGGCGACTACCGCTTCGCCATCGCCCAGCAACCGCTGGTCGAGGCCATCAATGCCTTCAGCCAGGTCACCGGCTGGCAGGTCGGCTTCAGCGCCGAGCTGGCCGACGGCGTGGCCTCGCCGGGCGTACAGGGCTCGCTGGCCCCGGAAGCGGCGCTGCAGCGCCTGCTGCGCGGCACCGGCCTGGGCTACCGCAAGATCGGCAACGGCAACGTGGTGCTCGAACGCCAGGCCGCCGGCAACGCCATCGCCCTGCAGCAGGTGACCGTCAGCGCCACCCGTAGCGCCCAGGACGTCAGCCAGGTGCCGAGCACCGTCAGCGTGCAGACCCGCGAGCAACTGGACCGGCAGAACGTCAACGACATCAAGCAGCTGGTACGTTACGAGCCTGGCGTCTCGGTGTCCGGCACCGGCCAGCGCAGTGGCCTGAACGGCTACAACATCCGCGGTATCGATGGCGACCGGGTACTGACCCAGGTGGACGGCGTGTCGATTCCCGACAGCTTCTTCTACGGTCCCTTTGCCCAGACCCAGCGCAACTACGTCGACCCCGAAGTCGTCAAACGCGTGGAGATCCTGCGAGGCCCGGCCTCGGTGCTGTATGGCAGCAACGCCATCGGCGGGGCGGTCAGCTACTTCACTCTCGACCCCGAGGACATCATCAAGCCGGGCAAGGATGTCGGTGCCCGCCTGAAGACCGGCTACAGCTCGGCCGATGAGAGCTGGCTGACCTCCGCCACGGTCGCTGGGCGCCACGGTGATTTCGATGGCTTGCTGCACCTGAGCCAGCGCAACGGCCACGAAACCGAGTCCTACGGCGAGCACGGCGGTACCGGCATCGATCGCACCAAGGCCAACCCCGAAGACGTGCGCACCACCAACGTCCTGGCCAAGCTTGGCTGGAACTACGCCGACGACGCTCGCCTGGGCTTCACCTACGAGCGCTACAAGGACGACCGCGACCAGAACATCCTCAGCGCAGTGGGTGGGCCGTTCGATGGCAGCCGGCCTCTGGGCATGTACCGCAGCCGTACCGGCAATGACACGGTCACCCGGGAACGCTTCGGCCTCAATCACGAGTTCGGCCTGGATTCGTTGGTCGCCGACCACGTGAAGTGGAGCCTGAACTACCAGATCGCCAAGACCGACCAGGCCACCTCGGAAATCTATTTCCCGTTCAGCCGCACCGTCCAGCGCCAGCGCGACACCACCTACAAGGACCGCCAATGGGTACTCGACGCCCAGTTGGACAAAGCCTTCAGCATCGGTGCCACGGACCATCTGCTGACCTACGGCACAACGTTCAAGCACGAGAAGGTCACGGGCCTGCGCACCGGTAGCGGAACCTGCCTGGTGGTCGGCGGCAGTTGCCGGGCCGTGGGCCAGGACAGCCCGGCTGACTACCAGGCGCCCGTGAGCGACTTCCCCGATCCGACCATCGACACCTACAGCCTGTTCGTCCAGGACGAAATTCGCTGGAACAACTGGACCTTCCTGCCGGGCGCGCGCTACGACTACACCCGCATCGATCCGAAGATGACCGCCGAATACCTGCGCGGCGCGCAGGACACCAGCCCGACTCCGGAAACCAGCCGCAACGACGAGAACAAGAAGTGGCACCGGGTATCGCCCAAGCTCGGTGTGACCTATGCCTTCAACGACAACTACACCTGGTACGGCCAGTATGCCGAAGGTTTCCGTACTCCCAGCGCCAAGGCCATCTGGGGCCGCTTCGAAAACCCGGCCGGTGGCTACGTGGTGGAGCCAAACCCAGGCCTGCAACCTGAAAAGAGCAAAAGCTACGAAACCGGCCTGCGTGGCAACTTCGATGCCGGCAGCTTCGATGTGGCGGTCTTCTACAACAAGTACCGAGATTTCATCAACGAAGAGGCGGTGAAGTCCTCCAACCTGGGTAGCGCCTTCCAGACCAGCAACATCAAGCACGCCACCATCAAGGGCGCCGAGGTCAAGGGCCGCCTGAACCTGGACCGCTTTGGCGCCCCGGAAGGCCTCTACAGCATCGGCTCCATCGCCTATGCCTATGGCCGCAATGACGACACCGGCCAGCCACTGAACAGTGTCAACCCACTGACCGGCGTCTTCGGGGTCGGCTACGAGCAAGCGGATTATGGCAGCCAGCTCAGCTGGACCGTGGTCAAGCGCAAGAACCGGGTGGACGACACCAAGTTCTTCGCCCCGGACGGCTCCAGCTCGGACTTCCGCACGCCAGGCTACGGCGTGCTCGACCTCACCGGGTTCTACCGGATCACCGACGACCTGACCATCAACGGCGGCGTCTACAACCTGGCCGACAAGAAGTACTGGCAGTGGGACGATGTGCGCAAGTACGCCATGGTGGGCAGCCCCAATGGCCAAAGCGAAGCGGCCGCCACCCAGCCGGCCAACCTCGATCGCCTGACGGCGCCGGGTCGCAACTTCGCCATCAACCTGGTGTGGGACATCTGACGAGGCGAGATCGCCATCGCCGGACAAGCCCGTTCCCCAGCTCGCCTGAGGGAGCAGGCTTGCCCGGCGCTGCGTCGAGCCCTGTGCGAATGATTTCACTTCGCAGGTGAGGTTTTTTTACTGTTCCGCGTCTTCTGTTTCGTCTTGTCACTAGACGCCCCATTTTCCAAGGATGCCCCCATGACCGCCCCTTCCACCGAACGCGCCAACCTGCGCTCCCAGCACCTGAACCAGGTCACCCACGCCCCGCACACCGAGCTGGACGCCCTGGTCAAGTCGCACAAGCCGTTCGACAGCCGCGAGAGCTTCGCCCGCTTCGTGGTCGCCCAGTACCTGTTCCAGTCCGAGCTGCAGGCGCTGTACACCGACCCGCAACTGATCGCCATCGTGCCGGATCTGGCCGAGCGCTGCCGCGCCGAGCAGGCCCGCCTGGACCTGGCCGACCTCGACACCGAAGTGCCCGCGCCCTTCGCCGGCGCCCTGGGCAAGCCAAGCCTGGGCGAAGCCCTGGGCTGGATCTTCGTCTCCGAAGGCTCCAAACTGGGCGCCGCGTTCCTGATCAAGCGCGCCGTGGCCCTGGAACTGTCCGAAACCTTCGGCGCCCGTCACCTGGGCGAACCGGCGGGTGGTCGCGCCGAAGGCTGGAAACAGTTCACCCGCATTCTCGACAGCCTGGACCTGTCGCCCGAGGAAGACGCCGCCGCCGAACGTGGCGCGGTCGCCGCCTTCGAACGCTTCACCGAGCTGCTCAAGCATGCCTATGCCGCCGACGCGGCGCTGGCCTGACACGCTTTACCCGGCCGCCCGCGGGCGGCCGCACCGTTGCAGTGAGACCATGACCCGAATCGCCCGCTCCAAAGTATCCCGCCTGCTCTACGCGATCCTGGCCTACGTCAGCCTGGGGATTGGCCTGGTGGCCATCGTCATTCCCGGGCTGCCCACCACCGAGTTCGTCCTCCTCGCCGCCTGGGCCGCCACCCGCAGCTCGCCGCGCCTGTCCGCCTGGCTGGAGAACCACCGGCTGTTCGGCCCAATCCTTTTCAACTGGCGCAACGGCAAGGTGATCCAGCGCCGCGCCAAGGTCAGCGCGACCCTCAGCATGCTGCTGTGCGCGAGCCTCATGCTGATCGTCCTCGAGCACCACTGGCCCGTGTTCCTCGCCATCGGCGGCATGGCGCTGGGCAACCTGTGGATCTGGTCGCGCCCGGAACGGCCTATTCCTCAAGGCAGCGTCGAACTGCAAAATTGATTCAATCGCGCCCGCCATGAGCCGTCAGAGGCTAAGCAACCCCGAATACAGCGCATACGCCGCCAGCCCGGCGCCCACCAGCACCGCCGCGAAAATCAGCTTCTCCCATGTGGTGAACAGCACCTGCCCCTGCTCACGCTTGGCCCGGGCGAACAGGACTACCCCCGGCGCGTAGAGCAACGCCGACAGCAGGATGTACTTGAGCCCACCGGCATACAGCAACCACACCGCATACAACAGCGCGATCACTGCGACCAGCATGTCCTTGCGCCGCAGCCCCGCCTGCCCCTGGTAGCTCTCGCCACGCACGGTCAGCAACACCGCATAGGCTGCCGACCAGAAGTAAGGCACCAGGATCATCGACGACGCCAGGTAGATCAGGCTGGTATAGGTCCCGGCCGAGAACAGGGTGATCAGCAGGAAGCCCTGGATCATCACATTGGTCAGCCACAGTGCGTTGGCCGGCACATGGTTGGCGTTTTCCCGCGCCAGGAACCGCGGCATGGTCTTGTCGCGGGCGGTGGCGAAGAGAATCTCGGCACACAGCAGCGCCCACGACAGCAACGCCCCGATCAGCGACACCGCCAGGCCGATGCTGATCAGCAACGCGCCCCAGGGCCCGACGATATGCTCCAGCACCGAGGCCAAAGAGGGGTTCTGCAAGCCGGCCAGCTCCGGCTGGGTCATCACCCCCAGCGACAACACGTTGACCAGCACCAGCAGCGCCAGCACACCGAGAAAACCGATCACCGTGGCCTTGCCCACGTCCGAACGGTGCAGCGCCCGCCCCGAATAGACGCTCGCCCCCTCGATGCCGATGAACACGAACACTGTGACCAGCATCATGTTGCGTACCTGCTCCAGCACGCTGCCGAACTGCGGATTGCTCAGCCCCCAGATGTCGCGGGTGAAGATATCGGCGCGAAAGGCGAACGCGGCGATGACGATGAACATCAGCAACGGCACCACCTTGGCCACGGTGGTCACCTGGTTGATGAACGCCGCCTCCTTGATGCCGCGCAGCACCAGGAAGTGCACCGCCCACAGCAGCAACGAGGCGCAGCCGATGGCCACAGGCGTGTTGCCCTGGCCGAACACCGGGAAGTAGAAGCCAAGGGTACTGAACAGCAGCACGAAGTAGCCGACATTGCCCAGCCAGGCACTGATCCAGTAGCCCCAGGCCGAGGAAAAGCCCATGTAGTCGCCGAAACCAGCCTTGGCGTAGGCATACACCCCCGAGTCCAGCTCCGGCTTGCGGTTGGCCAGGGTCTGGAACACGAAGGCCAGCGCCAGCATGCCCACTGCGGTGATGCCCCAGCCGATCAGCACCGCCCCGACATCGGCGCGTGCCGCCATGTTCTGCGGCAACGAAAAGATCCCCCCGCCGATCATCGAACCGACCACCAGTGCGATCAGCGCGCCAAGGCGCAGCTTCTGTCCCGGTTCGCTCATGGGGCTCCTCGTGCGCGGGTGCGCGTAAACGTATTTGGCAACATGAATGTTACAAGTTTCTTATTGAATCGAGCCATTAAAGCTATAGCACTAATAACCGGACTGTCTATAGCCCGCGACCGATAAAAGTGGCAGTTGCGAACTATCTCAACCCTCACCTAAATGCGTCGCTATTTACTGTGAAAAATTTGCGAAACCTCCAAAAGAGACTAACTTCATGGTTCGCAGGCAGAACGGGGCGTTTGCTCCAGAAGGACATGGAGGTGCCAGCGCACAAGGCCTGCAACGAAGCTGTCGGCATCCTCCAGGAGGCGCATGAGGGAATTTTCTTACCTTCATGCTGGCATGAACTGATCTAAGTCAGCGAATGATCCAGGCGTCAGATTTATTCTGAGGTCAACTTTCTCCTGGTACGGAGTCGATAAATGTCTGATTCTCCCGGAAAACTAAAACTGGGTGCGCTTGTTGCACTAGTAGTGGGTTCGATGATCGGTGGCGGGATCTTCTCGTTACCGCAAAACATGGCCGCCAGCGCCGGTGTCGGCGCCGTGCTGATCGGCTGGGCCATCACCGCGGTGGGCATGCTCACCCTCGCCTTCGTGTTCCAGACCCTGGCCAACCGCAAACCCGACCTCGACGGCGGTGTGTACGCCTACGCCAAGGCCGGTTTCGGTGACTACATGGGCTTTTCCTCGGCCTGGGGCTACTGGATCAGCGCCTGGCTGGGCAACGTCGGCTACTTCGTGCTGCTGTTCAGCACCCTGGGCTATTTCTTCCCAATCTTCGGCGAGGGCAACACCCCGGCGGCAGTGATCGGCGCCTCGGTCCTGCTGTGGGCCGTGCACTTCCTGGTGCTGCGCGGCATCAAGGAAGCCGCGTTCATCAACCTGGTCACCACCGTGGCCAAGGTCGTGCCGCTGGCCCTGTTCGCCCTGATCTGCCTGTTCGCCTTCAAGCTCGATGTGTTCACCGCGGATATCTGGGCCGTGGGCACACCGGAGCTGGGCAGCGTGATGAACCAGGTGCGCAACATGATGCTGGTCACGGTGTGGGTGTTCATCGGCATCGAGGGCGCGAGCATCTTCTCGTCCCGTGCGGAAAAACGCTCCGACGTCGGCAAGGCCACGGTCATCGGCTTCGTCACCGTGCTGCTGTTCCTGGTGCTGGTCAACGTGCTGTCGCTGGGCGTGATGACCCAACCCGAGCTGGCCAAGCTGCAGAACCCGTCGATGGCCGCCGTGCTTGAACATGTGGTGGGCCACTGGGGCGCGGTGCTGATCAGCGTCGGCCTGATCATCTCGCTGCTCGGCGCCCTGCTGTCGTGGGTGCTGCTGTGCGCCGAGATCATGTTCGCCGCCGCCAAGGACCACACCATGCCGGAGTTCCTGCGCCGCGAGAACGCCAACCATGTACCGGCCAACGCCCTGTGGCTGACCAACGCCATGGTGCAGATCTTCCTGGTCATCACCCTGTTCTCCAACAGCACCTACCTGTCGCTGATCTACCTCGCCACCTCGATGATCCTGGTGCCTTACCTGTGGTCGGCGGCCTATGCCTTCCTGCTCGCCTGGCGCAACGAAACCTACGAACAGGCCCTGGCCGAACGCAAGAAAGACCTGATCATCGGCGGCATCGCCCTGCTCTACGCGATCTGGCTGCTGTACGCCGGTGGCGTCAAGTACCTGCTGCTCTCGGCGCTGCTCTATGCCCCTGGCGCGATCCTGTTCGCCAAGGCCAAGCGCGAGGTCGGCCAGCCAATCTTCACCAGCGTGGAAAAACTGATCTTCGCCGCCGTGGTCGCGGGCGCCCTGGTGGCTGCCTACGGCTTGTATGACGGCTTCCTGACGCTCTGAACCCATGTCTTCGCATTACAGGAGGATTCACCATGTCCACTGAGAAACAGAAATACGGCGTACATTCCGAAGCCGGCAAGCTGCGCAAAGTGATGGTCTGCAGCCCGGGCCTGGCGCACCAACGGCTGACCCCAAGCAATTGCGACGAGCTGCTGTTCGACGACGTCATCTGGGTCAACCAGGCCAAGCGCGACCATTTCGACTTCGTCACCAAGATGCGTGAACGCGGCATCGAGGTCCTGGAAATGCACAACCTGCTGACCGAGACCGTGCAGAACCCCGAAGCGCTGAAATGGATCCTCGACCGCAAGATCACCGACGACACTGTTGGCATCGGCCTGAAGAACGAAGTGCGCAGCTGGCTCGAAGGGCTTGAGCCACGCAAGCTGGCCGAGTATCTGATCGGCGGCGTGGCAGGCGAAGACCTGCCCGACAGCGAAGGCGCGAGCGTGATCAAGATGTACCGCGACTACCTCGGCCACTCCAGTTTCCTGCTCGATCCGCTGCCCAATACCCAGTTCACGCGTGACACCACTTGCTGGATCTATGGTGGCGTCACCCTCAACCCGATGTACTGGCCGGCGCGACGCCAGGAAACGCTGCTGACCAGCGCCATCTACAAGTTCCACCCAGAGTTCACCCATGCCGACTTCGAAGTCTGGTACGGCGACCCGGACAAGGACCATGGCAAGGCCACCCTTGAAGGTGGCGATGTGATGCCGATCGGCAACGGTGTCGTGCTGATCGGCATGGGTGAGCGCAGCTCGCGCCAGGCGATCGGCCAACTGGCGCAATCGCTGTTCGCCAAGGGCGCGGTGGAGAAGGTGGTGGTCGCCGGGCTGCCGAAATCCCGCGCCGCCATGCACCTGGACACCGTGTTCAGCTTCTGCGACCGCGACCTGGTCACCGTCTTCCCCGAAGTGGTCAAGGAAATCGTGCCGTTCGTGATTCGTCCGGATAGCAGCAAGCCTTACGGCATGGACGTGCGTCGCGAGAACAAATCGTTCATCGAAGTGGTGGCCGAATCGCTCAACCTCAAGAAACTGCGCGTGGTCGAGACCGGCGGCAACAGCTTCGCCGCCGAGCGCGAACAATGGGATGACGGCAACAACGTGGTGGCCGTGGAGCCCGGCGTGGTCATCGGCTATGACCGCAACACCTACACCAACACCCTGCTGCGCAAGGCCGGGGTCGAAGTCATCACCATCAGCGCCGGCGAACTGGGCCGGGGCCGCGGCGGCGGTCACTGCATGACCTGCCCGATCGTGCGCGACCCTATCGACTACTAAACGTCCATCACCCCGGCCGTGCTCACCCAGCGGCGGCCGGGGGATTACCGAACTCAAGGAGAATCATCATGGCGTTCAACATCCACAACCGTAACCTGCTCAGCCTCGAACACCACACCACCCGCGAGCTGCGTTACCTGCTGGACCTGTCCCGCGACCTCAAGCGCGCCAAGTACACCGGCACCGAGCAGCAGCACCTGAAGGGCAACAACATCGCCCTGATCTTCGAGAAGACCTCGACCCGCACCCGTTGCGCCTTCGAAGTCGCCGCCTACGACCAGGGCGCCAACGTCACCTACATCGACCCCAACTCCTCGCAGATCGGCCACAAGGAGAGCATGAAGGACACCGCCCGCGTGCTCGGGCGCATGTACGACGCCATCGAGTATCGCGGCTTCAAGCAGGAGATCGTCGAGGAACTGGCCAAGTTCGCCGGCGTGCCGGTATTCAACGGCCTGACCGACGAGTATCACCCGACCCAGATGATCGCCGATGTGCTGACCATGCGCGAAAACAGCGACAAGCCACTGCACGACATCAGCTACGCCTACCTGGGCGATGCCCGCAACAACATGGGCAACTCGCTGCTGCTGATCGGCGCCAAGCTCGGCATGGACGTGCGCATCGCCGCGCCCAAGGCGCTGTGGCCGCATGACGACCTGGTCGAGCGTTGCAAAAAGTACGCAGAAGAAAGCGGCGCGCGCATCACCCTGACCGAAGACCCGAAAGCCGCGGTCAAGGGCGTCGACTTTGTCCACACCGACGTCTGGGTATCGATGGGTGAGCCGGTCGAGGCCTGGGGCGAGCGTATCCAGCAACTGCTGCCCTACCAGGTGAACAAGGAGCTGATGAAGTCCACCGGCAACCCGCGCACCAAGTTCATGCACTGCCTGCCGGCGTTCCACAACTCCGACACCAAGGTCGGCAAGCAGATCGCCGAACAGTACCCGCACCTGGCCAACGGCATCGAAGTGACCGATGACGTGTTCGAGTCGCCGGCGTGCATCGCCTTCGAGCAGGCGGAAAACCGCATGCATACGATCAAGGCGATCCTGGTGTCGACCCTGGCTGATCTCTGACAGCGGCCTTGACTCTGTGGGAGCCGGCTTGCCGGCTCCCACAAAGGAATGAGGCGCTCACCCTAAATCGCAAAGGACATTCCCCATGCGTATCGTTGTTGCATTGGGCGGCAACGCCCTGCTGCGCCGCGGCGAGCCGATGACCGCCGACAACCAGCGCGCCAATATCCGCACCGCCACCGAACAGATCGCCAAGATCCATCCCGGCAACGAACTGGTCATCGCCCACGGCAACGGGCCGCAGGTCGGCCTGCTGTCGCTGCAGGGGCTGTCGTACAAGCCAGATGAAGCCTATCCGCTGGACGTGCTTGGCGCTGAAACCGAAGGCATGATCGGCTACATGATCGAACAGGAACTGGGCAACCTGCTGGACTTCGAGGTGCCGTTCGCCACGCTGCTCACCCAGGTTGAAGTGGACGCCAACGACCCGGCGTTCAAGGACCCGACCAAGTTCATCGGCCCCGTGTACGCCAAGGACGAGGCCGAGCGCCTGGCCAAGGACAAAGGCTGGGTGGTCAAGCCCGACGGCGACAAGTACCGCCGGGTGGTGGCCAGCCCTAAACCCAAGCGCATCTTCGAGATCCGCCCGATCAAGTGGCTGCTGGAAAAAAGCAGCATCGTGATCTGCGCCGGCGGCGGCGGCATCCCCACCATGTACGACGAAAACCGCAAGCTCAAGGGCATCGAGGCGGTGATAGACAAGGACCTGTGCTCGGCGCTGCTGGCCGAACAGCTGGAAGCCGACCTGCTGATCATCGCCACCGACGTCGATGCGGCGTACATCGATTTCGGCAAGCCGACACAAAAAGCCATCGCCCAGGCGCACCCCGACGAGCTCGAGAAGCTGGGCTTTGCCGCCGGCTCCATGGGGCCGAAGGTGCAGGCCGCCTGCGATTTCGCCCGGCATACCGGCAAGGTCGCGGTAATCAGCTCGCTGGAGAACATCGAGGACATCGTCAAAGGCACCGCCGGTACCCGCGTTTCCACCGCCAAGCCGGGAATCAGCTACCGTTGAACGCAGTTGGCCGGTGCCTGGCACCGGCCGTTTTCAACCTTCCGGAGGACCTCGCCATGGCCCAGTATCAACCCGGTCACGTGCATATCGAGCGCACCGCGCTGAACACCAACGACCACAGCTACGACCTGTGCATCGACTACGAGGCCGTGTCGGATCCCAGCGAAGGCCGCGGCATCCAGTTCCGCATGCATGGCCACATCGAGGGCAAGGCCGTCGATGAGAAGTTCTTCCTGGCCAAGGACCAGGTGCTGCCGAGCTTTCTGATGCAGTTGAGCCGCAAGGCCCAGTCGTACCTGCCAGCGCCGAAGAAGTTCGAGAGTCTCGGTTCGCCGCACAAGCTCTACGACTACATGTTCGAAGACATTCGCCAGAAGCTCGATGTCAAATCGGGCGATTCGATCAAGCCTGAGCATCTGGGCTGAGTCCAATCGCGGGGCTTCGTGGCAGCGGGCTTGCCCGCGATTGGGTTTAGCGCCCTTCCCAAGGCATACTGGCGCACTCGCTTGGCCACTGCCCCGATCTCCCCATGCGCATCCACGTCAGCTTCATCGACCGCGTCGGCATCACCCAGGAAGTCCTGGCCCTGCTCGGCGCCCGCAACCTCAACCTCGATGCCGTGGAGATGGTCCCGCCGAACGTCTACATCGACGCCCCGACCCTGAGCCCCGCCGTGCTCGAAGAGCTGCACGACGCGCTGTTCGAGGTACGCGGCGTGCAATCGGTGGAAGTGGTCGACATCCTCCCCGGCCAACGCCGGCACCTGCAACTCGACGCCCTGCTCGCCGCCATGAGCGACCCGGTGCTGGCGGTGGACAGTGCCGGCAAGGTGCTGCTGGCCAACCCGGCGCTGATCGCCCTGTGCGGGCGTGAGTCCGCCGGGCGTTCGGTGGGCGAGCTGTTCGGCGACCCCGACCTGCTCCAGGCCCTGCTGGACAACAATTTCCACCTGCCCATGCGCGAAATGCAGTTGAACGGCCAGAGCCTGCTGCTCGACGCCACGCCAATCACCCATGCCGGCGGCCTGCTGACGCTGTACCCGCCCAACCGTATGGGCGAGCGCCTGTCGGCCCTGCACCACGACCACGCCGAAGGCTTCGACGCCATGCTCGGCGACTCCCCGACGATTCGCACCCTCAAGGCCCGCGCCCTGCGCGTGGCGGCCCTCGACGCGCCGCTGCTGGTCAATGGCGAAACCGGCACTGGCAAAGAGCTGGTGGCGCGCGCCTGCCACGCCATCAGCAGCCGCCATGCCGCGCCGTTCCTCGCCCTCAACTGTGCGGCACTGCCCGAGAGCCTGGCCGAGAGCGAGCTGTTCGGCTACGCCCCGGGCGCCTTCACCGGCGCGCAGCGCGGCGGCAAGCCCGGGCTGATGGAGCTGGCCAACCAGGGCACGGTGTTCCTCGACGAGATCGGCGAGATGTCGCCGTACCTGCAGGCCAAACTGCTGCGTTTCCTCAGCGACGGCAGCTTCCGCCGCGTCGGCGGCGACCGCGAGGTGAAGGTGGATGTGCGCATCATCAGCGCCACCCACCGCGACCTCGAGCGCATGGTCGCCGAGGGCACCTTCCGTGAAGACCTGTTCTACCGCCTCAACGTGCTCAACCTGCAGGTGCCGCCACTGCGTGATCGCGGCCAGGACATCCTGTCCCTGGCGCAATACTTCATGCAGCAGGCCTGCACCCAGATCCAGCGCCCGCCCTGCCGGCTCGCACCCGCTACACACCCGGCATTACTGGCCAACCCTTGGCCTGGCAACGTGCGCCAGTTGCAGAACGTGATCTTCCGCGCCGCAGCCATCTGTGAAAGCAATGTGGTGGATATCGGCGATCTGGACATCGCCGGCACCTCGGTCGCGCGGGGGCAGGATGGCGAGGTAGCGAGCCTGGAACAGGCAGTGGGGGATTTCGAGCGGGAGTTGCTGCAACGCCTGTATGCCAGCTATCCCTCGACGCGGCAGTTGGCGGGGCGCTTGCAAACCTCGCATACCGCGATAGCCCAGCGCTTGCGCAAGTACGGTATTCCAAACAAGGCCTGATGCCGCTTCGCCGGACCAGTCTTGCCCCCGGAAGCAGGCCGTATTGAAATCATTACATCGTACCGAATTCGCTACACATCCATCTGGGTGCCTGTGCACAAGGGTTTGATCCCACAATGCTTTTGAATCACCCTCCTCCTGTATCGATTTCATTCCAAAAAAATGACGAATCGATTGCATTCATAAACTAACTATTTGATTTATAAGTCTTTTTAAGACTGGCCGCATTATTGCTAAGGGAATTCCAACCTTAAGAGCGCGGAACCTACCGCGCCCAACGCCCCTGCTTCCCGAGGAATCCCATGAGCGAGTTGCGTTTCACCGAAGATCACGAATGGCTGCGCGTCGAAGCCGATGGCAGCGTCACCGTGGGCATCACCGCCTACGCCCAGAACGCCTTGGGTGATGTGGTCTATGTGCAACTGCCGGAGCTGCAGCAGTACGACAAGGGCGCCGAAGCCTCCACCGTGGAGTCGGTCAAGGCCGCCAGCGGCGTATACATGCCACTGACCGGTGAAGTGGTCGCGGTCAACGAAGGCCTCAACGATAGCCCCGAGCTGGTCAACGAAGACCCGCTGGGCGAAGGCTGGTTCTTCCGCTTCAAGCCTGCCGACATGGCTGAAGTCGAAGCCCTGCTCGACCAGAATGCCTACGACCGCCTGCTCAAAGCCAACGACGACGCCTGAGGAATCGCCATGACCATCAACCTCGGCACCGCCAACGAATTCATCGCCCGCCACATCGGCCCACGCGCCGCTGACGAGCAGGCCATGCTCACGACCCTGGGCTTCGACTCGCTGGAAGCCATGACCGCCGCGGTCATCCCCGACAGCATCAAGGGCACCAGCGTGCTCGGCAGCCACGACGGGCAGAGCGAGGCCGATGCCCTCGCCGCATTGAAAGCCATCGCCGGCAAGAACCAGCTGTTCAAGAGCTACATCGGCCAGGGGTACTACAACACCCACACCCCGGCACCGATCCTGCGCAACCTGCTGGAGAACCCGGCCTGGTACACCGCCTACACCCCGTACCAGCCGGAGATTTCCCAAGGCCGCCTGGAAGCGCTGCTGAACTTCCAGACCCTGATCAGCGACCTCACCGGCCTGCCGATCGCCAACGCCTCCCTGCTCGACGAAGCCACCGCCGCCGCAGAAGCCATGACCTTCTGCAAGCGCCTGTCGAAGAACAAGGCCAGCCATGCCTTCTTCGCCTCCGTGCACTGCCACCCGCAGACCCTCGACGTGCTGCGCACCCGCGCAGAACCCCTGGGCATCGAGGTGGTGGTGGGCGACGAGCGCGAACTGGGCGACGTCAGCGCCTTCTTTGGTGCCCTGCTGCAGTACCCGGCCAGCAACGGTGACGTGTTCGACTACCGCGAGGTGGTGCAGCGCTTGCACGGCGCAGGCGCCCTGGTGGCCGTGGCCGCCGACCTGCTGGCCCTGACCCTGCTCACCCCGCCGGGCGAGTTCGACGCCGACGTGGCCATCGGCAGCGCCCAGCGCTTCGGCGTGCCGCTGGGCTTCGGTGGCCCGCACGCGGCCTACTTCGCCACCCGCGACGCCTTCAAGCGCGACATGCCGGGCCGTCTGGTCGGGGTATCGATCGACCGCTTCGGCAAGCCAGCCCTGCGCTTGGCCATGCAGACCCGCGAGCAGCACATCCGCCGCGAGAAGGCCACCAGCAACATCTGCACCGCCCAGGTGCTGCTGGCCAACATCGCCAGCATGTACGCCGTGTACCACGGCCCTGCCGGCCTCAAGCGCATTGCCGAGCGCACCCATGCGCTGACCGCGATCCTCGCTACCGGCCTGATCAAGCTGGGCATCAAGGTCGTCACCGGTGATTTCTTCGACACCCTGACCCTGGCCACCGGTGACAGCACCGGCGCGCTGCACGACAAGGCCCGCGCCCAGGGCATCAACCTGCGCCAGGTCGACGCCGCCCAGCTGGGCCTGTCGCTGGACGAAACCAGCACCCAGGCCGATGTCGAGGCCCTGTGGCAGCTGTTCGCCGGCGGCCAGGCCAGCCCTGACTTCACCGCCCTGGCCAACACGGTCGCCGTGCGCCTGCCGGCCGGCCTGCTGCGCCAGTCGGCGATCCTCGAGCACCCGGTGTTCAACCGCTACCACAGCGAAACCGAGCTGATGCGCTACCTGCGCCGCCTGGCCGACAAGGACCTGGCCCTGGATCGCAGCATGATCCCGCTGGGCTCGTGCACCATGAAGCTCAACGCCGCCAGCGAGATGATCCCGGTGACCTGGGCCGAGTTCGGCAACCTGCACCCGTTCGCCCCGGCCGCGCAAAGCCAGGGCTACCTGCAGATGACCAGCGAGCTGGAAGCCATGCTCTGCGCCGCCACCGGCTATGACGCCGTGTCGCTGCAGCCCAACGCCGGTTCCCAAGGCGAGTACGCAGGCCTCCTGGCGATCCGCGCCTACCACCGCAGCCGTGGCGACAGCCACCGCGACATCTGCCTGATCCCGTCCTCGGCCCACGGCACCAACCCGGCCACCGCGCACATGGCCGGCATGCGCGTGGTGGTGACCGCCTGCGACGCGCGCGGCAACGTCGATATCGACGACCTGCGCGCCAAGGCCATCGAACACCGCGAACGCCTGGCGGCGATCATGATCACCTACCCGTCGACCCACGGCGTGTTCGAGGAAGCCATCGGCGAGATCTGCGCGATCATCCACGACAACGGCGGCCAGGTGTACATCGACGGCGCCAACATGAACGCCATGGTCGGCCTGTGCGCCCCAGGCAAGTTCGGCGGCGACGTCTCGCACCTGAACCTGCACAAGACCTTCTGCATCCCCCACGGCGGCGGCGGCCCGGGCGTCGGCCCGATCGGCGTCAAGGCGCACCTGGCGCCGTTCCTGCCGGGCCATGCCCAGCTGGAAAACACCCAGGGCGCGGTATGCGCCGCACCGTTCGGCAGCGCCAGCATCCTGCCGATCACCTGGATGTACATTCGCATGATGGGTGGCGCGGGCCTCAAGCGCGCCTCGCAGATGGCGATTCTCAACGCCAACTACATCGCCCGCCGCCTGGAAGAGCACTATCCTGTGCTGTACACCGGCGGCAACGGCCTGGTGGCGCACGAGTGCATCCTCGACCTGCGTCCGCTCAAGGACACCAGCGGCATCAGTGTCGACGACGTCGCCAAGCGCCTGATCGACTTCGGCTTCCACGCCCCGACCATGTCCTTCCCGGTGGCCGGCACGCTGATGATCGAACCGACCGAAAGCGAGTCGAAAGAGGAACTGGATCGCTTCTGCAACGCCATGATCCAGATCCGTGAAGAGATTCGCGCGGTCGAGAACGGCAGCCTGGACAAGGACGACAACCCGCTGAAGAACGCCCCGCACACCGCGGCGGAGCTGGCCGGCGAATGGGTCCATGGCTACAGCCGCGAGCAGGCGGTGTACCCACTGCCGAGCCTGGTGGAAGGCAAGTATTGGCCGCCGGTTGGCCGGGTCGACAACGTGTTCGGCGACCGCAACCTGGTCTGCGCCTGCCCGTCGATCGAGAGCTACCAGGACGTCTGATCGGGTGGGGCCGCTGCGCGCCCCATCGCCGGCAAGCCGGCTCCCACAGGTTCAGCGCTAATCTGTGGGAGCCGGCTTGCCGGCGATGGGCTGCGTAGCAGCCCCAATGGGCTTACTGGCCATCATCAGGAGGAAGCAGCATGTCTTTGAGCGTCTTCGACCTGTTCAAGATCGGCATCGGCCCCTCCAGCTCGCACACGGTCGGCCCGATGCGTGCCGCCGCGCGCTTCGCCGAAGGCTTGCGTCGTGATGGCCTGCTGGCCAGCACGGCCAAGGTCAAGGCCGAGCTGTATGGCTCGCTCGGTGCCACCGGCAAGGGCCACGGCAGCGACAAGGCCGTGCTGCTTGGCCTGGAAGGCGAGCATCCGGACACCGTCGATACCGAAGCCATCCCCGCACGCCTGCAAGCCATTCGTGAAAGCGGTCAGCTCAGCCTGCTCGGTGAACACGACATCGCCTTCGTCGAAAAGCAGCACCTGGCGATGATCCGCAAACCGCTGGCCTACCACCCCAACGGCATGATCTTCCGCGCCTTCGATGCCGCCGGCCTGCAGATCCGCAGCCGCGAGTACTACTCGGTGGGCGGTGGCTTCGTGGTCGACGAGGATGCGGCGGGCCATGACCGCATCGTCGAGGACAGCACCGTACTGCCCTACCCTTTCAAGACCGGCAAGGAATTGCTCGGCCACTGCACCGCGCAGCACCTGCCGTTCAGCCAGGTGATGCTGGCCAATGAGGCCGCCTGGCGCCCCGAAGCAGAGACCCGTGCCGGCCTGCTGCGCATCTGGCAGGTGATGCAGGACTGCGTCGAGGCGGGTTGTCGGCACGAAGGCATCCTGCCTGGCGGGCTGAAGGTCAAGCGCCGGGCTCCGGCGCTGTACCGCCAGCTCAGCCGGCATCCGGAAGCCAGCCTGCGTGATGCGCTGTCGGTGCTCGACTGGGTCAACCTCTATGCCCTGGCGGTGAATGAGGAAAACGCCTATGGCGGACGTGTGGTCACGGCGCCGACCAATGGCGCGGCCGGCATCGTGCCGGCGGTGCTGCACTACTACATGCGCTTCGTGCCCGGCGCCAACGAGGACGGGGTGGTGCGCTTCCTGCTCACCGCCGCGGCGATCGGCATTCTCTACAAGGAGAACGCGTCGATCTCCGGGGCCGAGGTGGGCTGCCAGGGCGAGGTCGGCGTGGCCTGCTCCATGGCCGCAGGCGCCTTGTGCGAAGTGATGGGCGGTACCCCGCAGCAAGTGGAGAACGCCGCCGAGATCGGCATGGAACACAACCTGGGCCTGACCTGCGACCCCATTGGCGGGCTGGTCCAGGTGCCCTGCATCGAGCGCAACGCCATGGGCTCGGTAAAGGCGATCAACGCGGTGCGCATGGCCCTGCGCGGCGACGGGCAGCACTACGTTTCCCTCGACAAGGTCATCCGTACCATGCGCCAGACCGGCGCCGACATGAAAAGCAAATACAAAGAGACCGCCCGCGGCGGTCTGGCCGTCAACATCATCGAATGTTGACCCGAATAAAAACCGAGGAGTCACCGATGTCCGAAACACTGCACAAGACCCCGCTGCACGCCCTGCACCTGGAACTGGGCGCGCGCATGGTGCCGTTCGCCGGCTACGACATGCCCGTGCAATACCCCTTGGGCGTACTCAAGGAGCACCTGCACACCCGCGAGCAGGCCGGCCTGTTCGACGTTTCGCACATGGGCCAGATCATCCTGCGCGGCAACGACGCCGCCAAGGCCCTGGAAACCCTGGTGCCGGTGGACATCATCGACCTGCCGGTAGGCATGCAGCGCTATGCCATGTTCACCAATGCCGAGGGCGGCATTCTCGACGACCTGATGGTCGCCAACCTCGGCAACGACACCCTGTTCCTGGTGGTGAACGCCGCCTGCAAGGACCAAGACCTGGCCCACCTGCGCCAGCACATCGGCAGCCGCTGCGAGATCCAGCCCCTGTTCGAGGAACGCGCCCTGCTGGCCCTGCAAGGCCCGGCTGCGGTCAAGGTGCTGGAGCGCCTGGCACCTGCGGTGTCGAAGATGACATTCATGCAGTTCCAGCCTGTCCAACTGCTCGGCGCCGACTGCTATGTCAGCCGCTCGGGCTACACCGGTGAGGACGGATTCGAGATCTCCGTGCCGGCCGACAAGGCCGAAGCGCTGGCGCGCGGTCTGCTGGCCGAGCCAGAGGTACAGCCAATCGGCCTTGGCGCACGCGACTCACTGCGCCTGGAAGCCGGCCTGTGCCTGTACGGTCACGACATGGACACCACCACCACGCCGATCGAGGCCAGCCTGCTGTGGGCCATTTCCAAGGTGCGTCGGGCCGACGGCGCGCGTGCCGGTGGTTTCCCGGGCGCCGAGACCGTGTTTGCCCAGCAACAGGCAGGCGTGGCACGCAAGCGTGTCGGCCTGCTGCCCCAGGAGCGCACCCCGGTGCGTGAAGGCGCGCAGATCGTCGACGCGGCAGGCGAAGTGGTCGGTGAGGTGTGCAGCGGCGGCTTCGGCCCGACGCTCGGCGCGCCGGTCGCAATGGGTTATGTCGATAACGAACACGCCACGCTGGACACCCCGCTGTTTGCAATGGTGCGCGGCAAGCAAGTTGCCATGAAAGTCAGCAAAATGCCTTTCGTGACACAGCGTTACTACCGTGGCTGAATGAGTGGTTTGGGCAGGCTCGACATATTCGTTTTCGAACCTGCCCAATAACTTCTGAACATAGCGCCAGGCCAGGCGCCACGGCGTTTCCGACAAATCGTTCGGTGATCGGAAAAAGCCTGATTTTCGCTCGTCGCGAGGGCTTGTTTTTCGCTCGGCAGTTGGCGTAGAGTCACTGCACTGTGTTTGCATGGGTCGCAACAGTTCGTGACCTGGGCCAGTAGCCGCAATCTGCTACAACCCGTTCGACGTCTCTTACTTTCCTGCAACCCAGCCCAGTAGTCTTTCACTTACAAAAAGTGTGAAAGAAACTGTCATCAATATTTAAGCTTCATAGGAAATAAGACAATGGCTGAGCGTCAGAACGGTACCGTCAAGTGGTTCAATGACGAAAAAGGTTACGGCTTCATCACCCCAGAAAGCGGTGCTGATCTGTTTGTTCACTTCCGTGCCATTCAAGGCAACGGCTTCAAGAGCCTCAAGGAAGGCCAGAAAGTGACCTTCATCGCTGTGCAAGGCCAGAAAGGCATGCAAGCTGACGAAGTCATTCCAGAAGCGTGACTTCCTGAAAAAAGCCCCTGTGTTGACGCACAGGGGCTTTTTTGTGCGCGCAATTCCATAGAATGGGCCTTTGCCATCTGGAGCTGTCATGCATGTCCAAGCCACTGCTCAACCCCCAGGGTGATTTCCCGCCGGTCGGCCTGGGCCGTCGCCTGGCCGCGATGTTCTACGACTTCCTGCTGTGCACCGCCCTGCTGATCGTGACTGCCGGCGCCTACAAGATGATCCAGATGGCGATCATCGGCGAGGCGCGCATGCGCGAGCTCACCGAGGCCGGTGCCCTGGACGGCGACCCGCTGCTGTCGACGATCCTGCTGTTCGCCCTGTTCGGCTTCTTCGCCAAGTTCTGGACCCACGGCGGCCAGACCCTCGGCATGCAGGTGTGGGGCATGCGCGTGCAGAACGCCGATGGCAGCGCCATCAGCCTCTGGCAGGCGTTGCTGCGTTTCGTGGTGTCGATCGCCTCATGGCTGTGCCTGGGGCTGGGTTTCATCTGGTCGTTGTTCGACAAGCGTAAACGCAGCTGGCACGACATCTATTCCGAGACCCAGCTGGTACGCCTGCCCAAGCGCAAGAAGTGAGCTGCGCGGGCATCAGGCTTGCGAAAAGCACCCGCAAAAAAGCCGACCCAAGGGTCGGCTTCTTTGTGCAGCTCAGGCCATCAACCCGCCCGGCGCATCAACCACAAGCCCGCCAGCGCACAGATACCGGCCGGGATCACCACCGCCAGCAGCGGCGGGAAGCCAAACACCTGGCTCGATGGGCCCAACAGCTCCCCGGCAATGCGGAACACGAAGCCCACCAGCACACCGGTGAACACGCGCTGGCCAAGGGTGACCGAACGCAGCGGACCGAAGATGAACGAAATCGCCATCAGCACCAGTGCTGCGGTGACCACCGGCTGCAGGACCTTGGTCCAGAACGCCAGCCAGTAGCGCGCGTTGTTCAGCCCCTGATCGGACAGGTAGTGGATGTAGTCCCACAGCCCGGTGATCGACAGCGACTCCGGTGCCAGCACCACGGTGTTGAGCAGCTCAGGAGTCACCGACACGTCCCACACCTCTTCAGGGCTCTTGACCACTTCGGTATGGTCACCGCGGAAGTAGGTGGTGGCCACGTCGTTGAGCATCCATTTGCCATCGACGTACTGCGCCCGGCGGGCGAAGCTGGAGGTTTGGATCTTGCGCTCGCTGTCGAACCGGTAGCGGGTCACACCCAGCAGCAGGCCATTGGGCTGCACCGAGTTGATGTGCACGAATTCCTCGCCCTGGCGGTGCCACATGCCGCGCTTGGAGCTTTGCGCCTCGCCTCCGCCCTGGGCCAGCGAACGGTCAGCCTGGGCCTTGTTCTCGGTCACCGGGGCCACGTATTCGCCGATCAGCAAGCCGACCAGCATCAGCACCAGCATCGGCTTCATCACCGCCCAGACGATGCGACCGATGGACACGCCGGCGGCGCGCATGATGGTCAGCTCGCTGCTGCTGGCCAGGCTGCCCAGGCCGATCAGGCAGCCGATCAGCGCCGCCATAGGCAGCATGTCGTAGAGCCGGCGCGGCGCGGTGAGCAGCACGAAGCTGCTGGCGTCCATGACCGTGTAGGTGTCGCTCAGGTCGCCCATCTCATCGATGAAGGCGAACAACGAGGCCAGGCCGAGGATGATGCCCAGCACGGCGAGAATGGCCAGCAGCACGCTCTGGCCGATGTAGCGATCCAGTTTAACCACGGGCCACCTCCGCACGGCGAGCGGCGCGCTTGAGACGCAGCGGCTCCCAGTACATCAGCGCCAGGCCGATCAGCAGGAACAGGCCATGGACCCACCAGATACCCAGCGAGAGAGGCAACTTGCCCTTCTCCAGGGCGCCACGCACGGAAATCAGCATTGTCAGATAGGCCATGTACAGGAGAATCGCCGGCAGCAGCTTGAGGAAGCGGCCCTGGCGCGGGTTGACGCGGGACAGCGGCACCGCCAGCAAGGTGACCACGAACACCAGCAGCGGCAGCGACAGGCGCCATTGCAGCTCGGCACGCTCACGCAGCCCCTGATGCCCGAACAGGTCGGAGGTCGGGATGGCCTCGCGCTCGGTCACCTCCTCGGCGACCTCCGGCTTTGGCAGCAGCACGCCATAGGTGTCGTACTTGATGGCACGGTAGTCGGCCTGGCCGGGATTGCCGTCGTAGCGGTAACCGTTCTGCAGCACCAGATAGCGGTTGCCGTCGGCCTGCACTTCCTGGTGGCCCTTCTCGGCGACCAGGACCGAAGGCGCGCGGTCCTTGGTCTTGTCCTGGTTGAAGCGCTTCTCGGAGATGAACACGCCCGCCAGGTTGATACGGTCATCGGACAGCTGCTCGGTGTAGGTCACCCGGGAGCCATCGCGCAGGGTCTGGAAACGGCCCGGCACCAGGGTGTCGAACTCGGTCAGGGTGTCTTGCTGGGCGATGATCTTCTGCACCTGGGCAACCCCCAGGGGGGCCAGGCTCAGGCTCAGCCAGGCCACCAGCAAGGCGACCAGGGCCGCCGGCACCATGGTCACGGCCAGCAGGCGCTGTTGGCTCATGCCAGTGGCCGAGAGCACGGTCATCTCGCTTTCGAGATACAACCGGCCATAGGCAAGCAGAATACCGAGGAACAGCCCCAGCGGCAGGATCAGTTGCAGGAAGCCCGGCAGGCGGAACCCCATGATCATGAACAGCACGCCCGGGTCGAGCATGCCTTGGGCCGCCTGGGCCAGGTACTTGATGAAGCGCCCGCTCATGATGATCACCAGCAGCACAGCGCTGACGGCGCTCAAGGTCACAAGGACCTCGCGGGACAGATAACGAAAGACGATCAAACCAGACACTCCTGGGTTGTCAGGGGCTCAAAGCCAGACGAACGATTCGGACAGCCAAGACCAATGCCGGTTCGCCAAGGCGAACCTCCATGTAAAAGTGCGCGCATTATCCTGTGATTGACGGCGCCTGTCACTTGGCCGCGCAGCATGGCGCATATCGGGGTTGTCATCGTGGTCGCGGCGGGCTCAAACTGGCAGCTTTTCCGCTGGCAGGCAGCGCCCGTCAGCCGCGAATTCCGAGCGCCTGCGAAAGACAGCGCCCACTGACAGACAGATCATTCGGGGACCCCAGACATGGAATTGGTTGTAAAAAGCGTAGCCGCTGTATCCGTCAAGACCGCGACGTTGGTCGTACCCGTCGGTGAAGGCCGCAAGCTCGGCGCCACCGCCAAGGCCGTCGACCAGGCCAGCGAAGGCGCCATCAGCGCGCTGCTCAAGCGCGGCGACCTGGCCGGCAAGCCGGGCCAGACCCTGCTCCTGCACAGCCTGCCGGGCCTGAAGGCCGAGCGCGTGCTGCTGGTCGGCAGCGGCAAGGACGAAGCCCTCGGCGACCGCGCCTGGCGCAAGCTGGTGGCCAGCGTCGCCGGCGTGCTCAAAGGCCTGGGTGGCGGCGACGCCGTGCTGGCCCTGGACGACATCGCCGTTACCGGCCGCGATGGCCACTACGGCAAATACCGCCTGCTGGCCGAGACCCTGCTCGACGGCAACTACGTGTTCGACCGTTACAAGAGCCAGAAGGCCGAACCGCGCGCCCTGAAGAAAGTCACCCTGCTCACCGCCAAGGCCGGCCAGGCCGAGGCCGAGCGCGCCGTCAAGCATGCCAGCGCCATCGCCACCGGCATGGCCTTCACCCGCGACCTGGGCAACCTGCCGCCGAATGTCTGCCACCCGAGCTTCCTCGCCGAACAGGCCAAGGACCTGGGCAAGGCGCACAAGGGCCTCAAGGTCGAGGTGCTGGACGAGAAGAAGATCAAGGACCTGGGCATGGGCGCGTTCTACGCCGTGGGCCAGGGCAGCGACCAGCCACCGCGGCTGATCGTGCTCAACTACCAGGGCGGCAAGAAGAGCGAAAAACCGTTCGTGCTGGTCGGCAAGGGCATCACCTTCGACACCGGCGGCATCAGCCTCAAGCCCGGTGCCGGCATGGACGAGATGAAGTACGACATGTGCGGCGCCGCCAGCGTGTTCGGCACCCTGCGCGCCGTGCTCGAGCTGCAGCTGCCGATCAACCTGGTGTGTCTGCTGGCCTGCGCCGAGAACATGCCGAGCGGCGGCGCCACCCGCCCCGGCGACATCGTCACCACCATGAGCGGGCAGACCGTCGAGATCCTCAATACCGACGCCGAAGGCCGTCTGGTGCTGTGCGACACCCTCACCTACGCCGAACGCTTCAAGCCGCAGGCGGTGATCGACATCGCCACCCTGACCGGCGCCTGCATCGTCGCCCTGGGCAGCCACACCTCCGGCCTGATGGGCAATGACGACGCGCTGGTCGGCCAACTGCTCGATGCCGGCAAGCGCGCCGACGATCGCGCCTGGCAACTGCCGCTGTTCGATGAGTACCAGGAGCAGCTGGACAGCCCGTTCGCCGACATCGCCAACATCGGTGGCCCGAAGGCCGGCACCATCACCGCCGGCTGCTTCCTGTCGCGCTTCGCCAAGGCCTACCACTGGGCGCACCTGGACATCGCCGGCACCGCCTGGATCAGCGGCGGCAAGGACAAGGGCGCCTCGGGCCGCCCGGTACCGCTGCTCACCCAGTACCTGCTGGACCGCGCCGGCGCCTGATGGCGCGCAGCCGGTGGCGCCCACGCGCCACCGGCTGGCACTGAACAACCATGAGCAAAGTCGACTTCTACATCCTGCCCAGCGACTCGCTGTCGGTGCGCCTGGATTTCGCCTGCAAGCTGTGCGAAAAGGCCTGGCGCCTCGGCCACCGGGTCTATCTGCACTGCCAGGACGAGGCGCAGCGCAGCGAACTCGACCTGCGCCTGTGGCAGTTCAAGGGCGAGGCCTTCTTGCCCCACGACCATGCCGAACAGCACCCGGACGCCGTTGTCGCGCTGGGTGTCGGCGCCGATGCTGGCCAACACCGTGACCTGCTGATCAACCTGGGCGGCGACGTCCCGGCCTTCGTCGGCCAGTTCGAACGGGTTGCCGAAATCGTCGTCGAGGAGCCGGCCATCCGCCTGGCCGCTCGTGAACGGTTCCGTTTCTACCGCGAACAGGGCTATGCTCTGCAAGACCACCGCTTACAGCGACTCTGACGACGATGGACAAGCAGCTGAACTCCCTCACCCATTCCGCCCACCTGCTCGACGACCTGGAGTCGATCCGCGAGCTGCTGGGCGACGCCGACCTGCAACCGCCCCTGCTCACCGAAACCGTGGAGCAGATCCCCCTGCTGCTCGACGAGCCGAGCGCCACAGCGCCCGTCGCCGCCGCAGCGCCGTCACCGACTCCGGCACCTGAAGAGGATGCCCAGACCCGCCGCCAGGACACCTTGCTGCACCTGGACGCCGAACTGCGCGCCGCGGCGCAGTCGATCATGCAAGACGTGATCAACGACTTCACCCCGCACATCGAGACCGAGATCAAGCGCCGCCTCGACGCGCGGCTGGAGCGGTTGCTCAAGCGTTCCGAGTAACCCTTCGTCCGCATCGCGGGGCAAGCCCGCTCCCACCAGCGGGCTTGCCCGCTACACCTGTCTTGAAACGCGCAGCTTGGTTATACTTCCCGGCTTTCCCGAATTAATGCCTAAGGGTCCCGCCGCGCATGGATAAGACCTACCAGCCGCACGCCATCGAAACTTCCTGGTACAACACCTGGGAGTCCGAGAACTATTTCGCCCCACAAGGTGCAGGCGAGTCCTACACCATCATGATCCCGCCGCCGAACGTGACCGGCAGCCTGCACATGGGCCACGGCTTCAACAACGCGATCATGGACGCCCTGATCCGTTTCCGCCGCATGCAAGGGCGCGACACCCTGTGGCAGCCGGGCACCGACCACGCCGGTATCGCCACCCAGATGCTGGTCGAGCGCCAGCTCGAGGCCAAGGGCCAGAACCGCCACGACCTAGGTCGTGAGCAATTCCTGGAGAAAGTCTGGGAGTGGAAGGACCAGTCGGGCGGCAACATCAGCCGCCAGATCCGCCGCCTGGGCTCGTCGGTGGACTGGAGCCGCGAGCGCTTCACCATGGACGACGGCCTGTCCGAAGCGGTCAAGGAAGCCTTCGTGCGCCTGCACGAAGACGGCCTGATCTACCGCGGCAAGCGCCTGGTCAACTGGGACACCAAGCTGCACACGGCGATCTCCGACCTCGAAGTGGAAAACCACGACGAGAAGGGCCACCTGTGGAACCTGCGCTATCCGCTGGCCGACGGCGCCAAGACCGCCGACGGCAAGGACCACCTGGTGGTTGCCACCACCCGTCCGGAAACCCTGCTCGGTGACGTCGCCGTTGCCGTCAATCCGACCGACGAGCGCTACCAGGCCCTGATCGGCAAGTTCGTCAAACTGCCGCTGGTCGGCCGTCTGATCCCGATCGTCGCCGACGACTACTGCGACCCCGAATTCGGCACCGGCTGTGTGAAGATCACCCCGGCCCACGATTTCAACGACTACGAAGTCGGCAAGCGCCACAACCTGCCGCTGCTGAACATCTTCGACAAGAACGCCACCGTGCTGGCCGCGGTGCAGGCGTTCAACCTCGACGGCAGCGTCAACGACCAGCTCGACACCTCGCTGCCAGCCCAGTACGCCGGCCTCGACCGCTTCGTCGCGCGCAAGCAGATGGTTGCCGACCTGGACGCCCAAGGCCTGCTGGTCAGCATCGACGACCACGCCCTGAAGGTGCCGAAAGGCGACCGCTCCGGCACCGTCATCGAGCCATGGCTGACCGACCAGTGGTACGTCTCCACCAAGCCGCTGGCCGAGCCTGCCATCGCCGCCGTCGAAGACGGCCGCATCCAGTTCGTGCCCAAGCAGTACGAGAACATGTACTTCTCCTGGATGCGCGACATCCAGGACTGGTGCATCAGCCGCCAGCTGTGGTGGGGCCACCGCATCCCGGCCTGGTACGACGAGGCCGGCCAGGTCTATGTTGGCCGCGACGAGGCCGAAGTGCGCGCCAAGCACAACCTGGGCAGCGATGTGAAGCTGCGCCAGGACGACGACGTGCTCGACACCTGGTTCAGCTCAGGCCTGTGGACCTTCTCCACCCTGGGCTGGCCGGAACAGACCGAGTTCCTGAAGAAGTTCCACTCCACCGACGTGCTGGTCACAGGCTTTGACATCATCTTCTTCTGGGTCGCCCGGATGATCATGCTGACCATGCACCTGATCAAGAACGAGGACGGCACCCCGCAGGTACCGTTCAAGACCGTCTACGTGCACGGCCTGGTGCGTGATGGCCAGGGGCAGAAGATGTCCAAGTCCAAGGGCAACGTCCTCGACCCGCTAGACATCGTCGACGGCATCACCCTCGACGCCCTGCTGGAAAAACGCACCAGCGGCATGATGCAGCCCAAGCTCGCCGAGAAGATCGCCAAGCAGACCAAGGCCGAGTTCCCCGAAGGCATCGCCAGCTACGGCACCGACGCCCTGCGCTTCACCTTCTGCTCGCTGGCCTCCACCGGCCGTGACATCAAGTTCGACATGGGCCGCGTCGAAGGCTACCGCAACTTCTGCAACAAGATCTGGAACGCCGCCCGCTACGTGCTGGACAAGGGCGAGGACTGCGGCCAGAACGGCGAGGCCTACGAGCTGTCGCTGGCTGACCGCTGGATCATCTCGCAGCTGCAGCGTACCGAAGCCGAGGTCACCCGCCAGCTCGAGCAGTTCCGCTTCGACCTGGCCAGCCAGGCCCTGTACGAGTTCATCTGGAACCAGTACTGCGACTGGTACCTGGAGCTGTCCAAGCCGGTATTGTGGGACGAGAACGCCCCGGTCGAGCGCGCCCGTGGCACCCGCCGCACCCTGGTGCGCGTGCTGGAAGTGGCGCTGCGCCTGGCCCACCCGTTCATGCCGTTCATCACCGAAGAGATCTGGCAGCGCATCGCGCCGCTGGCCGGCATCGACGGCAAGACCATCATGCTGCAGCCATGGCCTGAAGCGAACGAGAGCCGCATCGACGCCGCCGCCGAAGGCGACATCGAGTGGCTCAAGGAACTGATGGTCGGCCTGCGCAACATCCGCGCCGAGATGAACATCGGCCCGGGCAAGCCGCTGCCGCTGTTCCTGAAAAACGCCAACGCCGACGACCAGCGTCGTCTGCAGGAAAACGAAGCGCTGCTGAAGAAGCTGGCCAAGGTCGAGTCGTTCACCGTGCTCGGCGAGCAGGACGAAGCACCGCTGTCGGCCACCGCCCTGGTGGGTGACCTGCAAGTGCTGGTGCCGATGGCCGGTCTGATCGACAAGGACGCCGAGCTTGCGCGCCTGAGCAAGGAGATCCAGCGCTTGCAAGGTGAAGTCCAGCGCGTCGGCGGCAAGCTGTCCAACGCCGCCTTCGTCGACAAGGCCCCGCCTGCGGTGATCGAGAAGGAACGCGCCAAGCTGGCCGAATCGGAGCAGGCCCTGGCCAACTTCACCGAACAGCATGCGCGAATTGCTGCGCTGTAATTCAAACGTGAAGCCATAGGGGGCTGCTTCGCAGCCCATCGCCGGCAAGCCGGCTCCCACAGGTACTGCACTATCCTGTGGGAGCCGGCTTGCCGGCGATGCTTTTTCAGGACCCCACCATGACCCAGAAACCCACCCTGCATCCGCGCAACCGCCACCAGGGCCGCTACGACTTCCCCGCCCTGATCAAGGCGCATCCGGACCTGGCCCGCTTCACCATCACCAACCCCTACGGCAAACCCAGCATCGACTTCGCCAACCCTGAAGCCGTGCGGGTGTTCAACCGCGCCCTGCTCAAGGCCCAGTACGGCATCCAGCACTGGGACATCCCCGCCGACTACCTGTGCCCGCCGATCCCCGGCCGCGCCGACTACATCCATGTGCTGGCCGACCTGCTGGGCGAAGACAACGGCGGCGAAATCCCCCGCGGCGCCCAGGTGCACGCCCTGGATATCGGCGTCGGCGCCAACTGCATCTACCCCCTGCTCGGGCACAGCGACTACCGCTGGCGCTTCACCGGCTCCGACATCGACAGCGTGGCACTGGCCTCGGCCAAGGCCATCGTCCAGGCCAACAAGCTCGACAAGGCCATCGGCCTGCGCCTGCAAGCGGATCGCAAGCACATCCTCAGCGGCCTGCTGCAGGCCGACGAGCGCTTCGACCTGACCCTGTGCAACCCGCCCTTCCACGCCTCGCGCGAGGAAGCCACGCGCGGCAGCCAGCGCAAATGGAAGAACCTCGGCAAGCAGGACCCCAAGCGCAAGCTGCCGGTGCTGAATTTCGGCGGGCAGAACAATGAGCTGTGGTGCGAAGGTGGCGAGATCCGCTTCGTCGCCCAGTTGGTCGCCGAAAGCGCGCAGTACGCGGCCCAGGTGCTGTGGTTCACCAGCCTGGTGTCCAAGGCCAGCAACCTGCCGGGTATCGAGGCAGCCTTGAAAAAGGCCGGGGTGAAGGCCCTGCGCATCATCGAGATGGGCCAAGGGCAGAAGCAGAGCCGCATGGTCGCCTGGAGCTTCCAGGACGATGGCGCACGCCAGCAATGGCACGCCTTGCGTAAATCACGGGCATGAAAAAACCGCGCCCGGGCAAGCCGGGCGCGGTTTCGTCAAATCAACAATTACTTGTTGATCGAGTCGGTCAGCACTTTGGCTGGAACGAACTTGACGACTTTCTTGGCAGCGATTTCGATGGCAGCGCCAGTCGAAGGGTTGCGGCCGGTACGGGCAGGACGCTCGGTGACTTTCAGTTTGCCGATGCCTGGCAGGGTGATTTCGGCGCCGTTTTCCAGTTGGTCGGCGACGATCTGGCCCAGTTGCTCCAGGGCGTTACGCGCGGTGGTTTTCGGCGCGTCGATGGCTTCAGCGATATCGGCAATCAGTTGGTCTTTGGTCAGTGCCATGGTGGTGTTCCTTCCCTATCAAATTCAGTGGTTGTGCAGCGTGCTTGGTCGGTGGTCGGGCCAGCCCGGGACAATCCAGAGGCCGCGTCGATCGCGTATGTAGATACGCAAATCGGCGTTTGGTTCGACACCGCGCAAGCGATCTGCCAGCAATGCGCCACCCAAGGGGCGCAAGACCGCGCAAAGCTACCACAGGAATCGATAAATATCCGCTGCCGACCGCGTTTTTGTTCAGGTTTTTCGGGGGTTTTCAGAAAAATCGCAAATATTTGAACAAAAAACGAACAACCGACATATACGCCAACATCTGGCCACTGCACCACCCTCGCCCTGGGTTAAACTGAACGCCTTTTGCAGCGCGGCTTTTCACCGCTCCTATCACCGAGAATTCCATGCCAATCCGTCATTGCATCGTTCACCTGATCGACAAGAAGCCCGATGGCAGCCCCGCCGTGCTCCATGCTCGCGACAGCGAACTGGCGGCCTCCGACGCCATCGAGAACCTGCTGGCCGACCTCAACGACAGCTACAACGCCAAGCAAGGCAAAGCCTGGGGCTTCTTCCACGGCGAGTCCGGGGCCTATCCGTTCAGCGGCTGGCTCAAGCAATACCAGGACGGGGAGAAAGACTTCGCCACCTTCAGCCGCGTGGCCGTCGAGCACCTGCAGAAGCTGATGGAAGAGTCCAACCTGTCCACTGGCGGCCACGTGCTGTTCGCCCACTACCAGCAAGGCATGACCGAATACCTGGCCATCGCCCTGCTGCACCATAGTGAAGGCGTGGCGGTCAACGCCGAGCTCGACGTGACGCCCTCGCGCCACCTGGACCTGGGGCAGTTGCACCTGGCGGCGCGGGTCAACCTGTCCGAGTGGAAGAACAACCAGAACTCCAAGCAGTACATCTCGTTCATCAAGGGCAAGAACGGCAAGAAAGTCTCGGATTACTTCCGCGATTTCATCGGCTGCCAGGAAGGCGTGGATGGCCCGGGCGAGACCCGCACCCTGCTCAAGGCCTTCAGCGACTTTGTCGAGAAAGAGGACCTGCCGGAAGAATCCGCCCGCGAGAAGACCCAGACCCTGGTCGACTACGCCACCACCCAGACCAAGCTGGGCGAGCCGGTAACGCTGGAAGAGCTCTCCAGCCTGATCGACGAAGACCGCCCCGAGGCGTTCTTCGACCATATCCGCAACAGCGACTATGGGCTGTCGCCGGAGATCCCGGCCGACAAACGCACCCTCAACCAGTTCCGCCGCTTCACCGGGCGTGCCGAGGGGTTGTCGATCAGCTTCGAGGCGCACCTGCTCGGCTCGAAGGTCGAGTATGACGAAGAAGCCGGGACGCTGGTCATCAAAGGCCTGCCGACCCAGCTGATCGATCAGCTGAAACGGCGCAAGGACTGAGAAGGTCGGGGGCGCATTGCGCCCTCCGGCGACCTGGGACAGATCGTCTGTTTATAAGACTTTCCCCATTCCCTGTAGTCCATTTCCCAAACATACTTCCAACCCCTTTCAAGCCATTGCGGTGCTCTGGGTTGGCCTCTAGTCTCGGACGGTCGCTGCACATTCAGCGACCGGCTTTGACAGGCCGCTCCGAACAAAACCGCATGGCGCTGCTTTATGGCGGCTGTGCGTGGGGCACCTCGTGTGCGCCGGTTTCTGGTCTTGTTCACCGGTCTGTCAACCCATGTACAGCTGCCACCTTCTTGTTTGACAGCAACCGGTGGTGGTCCCTATCCACGAACAGGACCTTGACCATGCTTAAGATCGTTCCCGATCCACCCCACAACCCTCATTCCCTTGAAGACACCCTCATCCAGGCCACCGAGTACGCCCTGTGCGCCTTGACCGTGGCCCATCATGCCGTGCAGCTAAAACCCAGGTCGCCGGCTGCCGTGCTGATGATGGCGTCGATGCATGAGATGGAGTCGCTGCGTGTGTTGCTCGAAGCGGCGTTGATCCAGGTGCAGATGCCGGCGCAAGCGCCAACGTTGCATTAAGCCCAATCGCGGTGCAAGTCGCAGCGGCGAACCGCCGCTCCCACGCCAGAACTTCGCAGTACTTAGCTACGTGGGAGCGGCGGTTCGCCGCTGCGACTTGCCCCGCGATGGCGCCCGCACAGGCACCGACCATTTCAGGGAGAACAACCATGACCACAGACAACATCCCCACCACCGCCGGCAAGACCAAGTTCTACCAGGGCGAAGGCATGACCGACCCGCTGTTCTGCATCGAGCCCGGCATCCCCTGCCAGCACGCCCGCGACCAGGCCTCGGAACTGATGGGCTGCGTACGCGACCTGACCATCACCGGGATCATGGAAGAAAAGCCCCAGCTGCTCTGGGCGTCGTATTACCTGAGCGCCCTGGCCAAGGCGCTGATGGATGATGCCGAGTTAGGCATGAAGCACTGATAACTAAAATTGCAGGACAAGGCGGCGCCACAGGTGTACAGAGCCAAGGCGCCGTAACCAGTCATGGGAGCGGTGGTGAGGAGTGGCGCCATCCAACTAAACAGCCTGTTTCTAAGTCAGGGCAGCTCGACGTGTCGGATCTACGCTATACATGGTTGCATAAGTTGTCTTCACCAATCGCATTCATCATGATTCTTGAATGCAAGCCGACCTTCGTCAGGGGATGAGTGCTAGACACGGATCGCTTCGAGTGCCTGCAACCATAGCGGCTCTCAGCTTTACCCAGAGCCGTTCATTTCAGAGCCCCCCTAATCGCGCGGTTTCAACCGGACACGAATCGAGGCTGTGTGGAATGGAATAGTGCGACTTCAAACCATAGCAGAAGGCCTGCTGCGCATCTCGATATGTTTCCCGCTCTCCTTCGGTGTCCCAACGAATCCTCTTTTACAGAGGGCATGAGCGAGCATTGAATCAAGTGCAGTTGGCGGAAAACGTACCAGCGCTTTCTTCGCTGCAAGTTTTTCATAGGCGCCCCCCAGTAGGGTTAGAATAGACGCGATGGCCGTCCAGTCAGCATTCAATCCCACAGCCTGGACGAGCAATTCCATTCGTTCTTCCGGAGTTCGCGAAGCGTCGCCGGCCATATTAGAAACAACCTTCAAGCAATTTCGCGGGAGGTTTACTTCTTCTCTATTTGCACGAGCACAGACTGCTCCAAGCGTATCGCGAACAGCTTCGTCTCCCTCAAGCTCCCGCTCTACAACACCTGCCCACATTTCGCCAATGTCCTTGATGGAGACTTCAGGCGCTCTCGCCAAGGCGCCAACGATATAGGGATCCTGTCTCAGCAGATCAACTACCCCTTTAGCCTCCGACCAGTGCTTCCGGAGGTAAGCCAGTTCCAGTTCAAGCCCCTGATTGCCAAAGGCTTCGTTAATTTCAATATCGAAAGGTACGAAATCAGCAGTTGCAAGGTACTCCCATCGCTCACGCGTCATTATTGCATCGACGATGGCTTCGGTCTTTATCAAGGCTCGAGCAAAAATCTGCTCAAGGGTACTGTCTTCGATCAATTCCGACGCCAGGATGTGGGTTTGCAAACAGTCAAGATCAGGTCGTGCTTCATCCCAGAGCTGTTGGGCCTCTACTGCATTCCTTGTCAAAAAATCAGCAAAAATGTCATTAATTACTTGCTTATTAGTGACATCTGGTGACTCGCCAGGCCTTTCGGTAGACCGGACTACCATATGGTCGTAATACTGCCAACCAGCTGAAGCCGTCGACACTACACGGTCATGTCGAAGAGCGCATTCCCAAATATTATCCGAGAAACCCTCTAACTTATCGAGTTTGCAATCTGTTCTAGCGAAATATTCTTCTTGCAAGGCTGGCTCTCCTCGAATCAAGGAAAGTAGATACCTCAACGCCTCTTCATCTTCTTGAATAACCCCCTCCTGCTCGAGAAGTTCCGTGATGAAAGCATGTGGATCACGTTCGATTGAGATATTTAAACCTGCAATACTAAGAGCACTCAATCGAGTATAGGACACTTCCGCAAGGGAGCCATCTAGCGTGTCGCACAACAATTTAATCATTGGCAAGGAAAGTTCTAAACAACCCCATTCTACAAGCCGCCGCAGTGCATGTTCTTCGAGACCCATCACCAGAGATTTGAATCTTACCGGCTCACGGCGCAACCATGCCCAACCACAGAGTTTAGTATTTAGCTTTGGAATCAGAGCTTCCACTGCGGGAAGGTCTTGAATAATTTCCAGCAACTGAAATCGCCGGTCAGTTACCGCCAACTGATCCAAAACAAGGCTATCCAGTAGAGCGCATACTAGATTTTGACGAGATTTAACTATTTGAAACTGCTCTGCCTCGAACAACCGAATATAAAGATCTGGCTGGATGACGTGCATCGCTTGGATAAATTTGGAGCAAGCCTCACTCTCCAAAATAGCCACTACTGCATCAGCCATCCTAGTCAAATGCTTCCCGCCACTCCTAAATATAACCTCAAGCTTTTGCGTCCGAACATCGGACAGGTCAGCAGGCACTGCCGTGATAGAAAGCTCTACAAGCAGGGCAACAATTATCCCACAACCACCATCCAGATAGTCATGATCCAACTTACCGATTACTTGAGAAGGATTAGCTATAGGTTCAGTAACATCGAGCAGAACGCGGCGGCGAATAGCTAGAAGCAAGTTCTGATCTCCACGAGTTAGAGATCCCTCGTAGAAGAAGCCAAGATAATCACTATAATCCGTATCCAGGTAGCTGCTGCGCAGTAAATACACGATCACATCCAGCCCTGACAGCTGCTCCGCAATAGCCGCGCCGTAGTTTCCGCGCGCAGCTTCACGAAATGAAACAGTTTTTAATTTAACGATTTCTCTTTCAAGCCCCCCTATAGCCTCATCGACGACCTTCATAGGAATCAGCACTCTCGATGCTCGCTTTTCATATGAGGCCCGCACCAAAGCATCTTTGGGTTTAATTACATTACCTTGGGGATTATGGTTTGACCAGCTAGAAACTAAAATACTCTGCCATTGCGTAGCGTTACAAATCAGGTCAAATGTCTCGTCCTGCAAAAAATCGTTTACAGCATATCTCTGATGGTTATCGACGAGAAGATAGTTCGCACCTTCAACACCGCTTGCCTTTAATGCCTCATACCATACACGGAGTCGTGCATCAATTAATTGTTCCTCCCCAAATCTTACGCGTTCAGCTCGTTCCTCTTTTAAGATCTCAACTTCTTTCAAAAGCTGCTGAGCCTCAGTTTCCGCCCAAACCGAGAAACCTGTCAAAGCCGAGTAAACCTTCCCCCTTCGCTTGGTGAGTTCCGCAAACTCATCAGGATACAAATTTCGCACAACAACCATGGCGAACAGCTTATTCTGGTCCAACTCAAGGCCGCCGCGGGATAGTAAATTCGCAAAAATATCGTACTCATTGACAATATTTTTTATCAACCGCATTTCGTCGATGTAATAACACACCGTCTCCACAAGAATAGGATCAAGTCTCTCACCCAGCCTATTACCATTTACTCTACGAACGCCCATGTACTCATTAAGCTTTTCTCGTGAGTTTTCTGAGTTAACGACAGGTATGACCGGAACTATGAGATCGAAGAACTTCGTCTTATCCGTTACCGTGAACAGCTCATCTCGAATGGCATATATAAAATGAACAGGACGCTTAATTTGAGGAGAATTCCGGATCGTAAAGTTAATTTCACGAAGCCGGAAGAATATTTCTTGAGTGCCGAAACGATCCAAGTCCTCGATGACTACGACCCGAATATTGCTCCTCTCAAAGCAGTAAATGATCTCATCAACATTTTTATGTAAAACGGAACCATGGTTCGTAGCTTCAAGCTTGCCGCCCTTGATAGTTAGACCATCGATACTGAGCATTGAAAGGAGCTTTATACTGCCATGCAGCAGGTACCAGATCACATAACAGACTATGCCGACAGCAATCCAGCCAGGAATTTGCATCAAAGCTGGGATAATCCAATCAGGATCAATTCTTGGGAGTTTTTCGACGGTAGGTACGTAGAGACGCAAGCTACCTAAAACAAGTGCTGCGATCGCTGCCGTACGATAATATATCGTGCGCCTTCGGGTCTGAACGATCCTCTTAAGTCGCGTCTTTGGCAGCCGTGCTGCAGGGACGGTGTAAAGCAATTGCTGGACAATCGTCTCTTCAATCCTGGTGATCAGATCACCCGACGACGAGGCTTCGATTGTGGAGACACCGGATGAAGCCCTGCCAGGTTTCGGATCAGATGCTTGTTCTGCCTCAGATACTGGTAAGGGTGAGGGAGCATCTTTACTGAAAGTAGCCAATGATACGTATGCAGTCCTGAACTCAGGATGTCGTTCAAAGAACGTTTTGATGACACTCGACTTGCCTGCGCCGTACCCTCCAGTTAAAGCGATGTTCAAGACCTCATCATTGTCCAGCGCTGCCAGAAGCTCCCGCTCGTAGCTTTGAAACAGATCCTTTTCCACCAGCACGGGTGTGAGAGGCTCAAAAGTGCCTGCGGGTACAGAGGGCCTGATGAGGGATCGGAAAATTTGAAGCCCGATCTCCCAGGCTACTGAGAAGGCGATACATTGTTCTTGGATGCGTAGTCTAAGTCCGTTGAGCATCAATAATCCTGTAGGCCTATTCACCTAGCTAAAGGCGTGAATTTTGCTATAGAGGCTGGTCACGCCAAACCTGCTAACGTGGCTTCAATAGCGGCTATATGCCATAACCCAGCTTCGGGAACCAGCCCCTAGATACTAAAGGGCCAAGACTGAGGCTTTTGGGCTCCGGCAGATCAGACTGTAATTGCGACTTCTAGTCGATAGCACCTCAAGGGGCGAGGAAGCTCATCCGGTCGTATGCAGAAAAAGACCATCGACTAGGACGCTCACATGGCGAGAGTACAGTGCGACCACAAGTGGGATAGTGATCTTCCTAGCCCGTTGTACCAATATAGGACGCCACCAACGCCTCCTTCGCCGCCTTGCGCAGTTTCTTCACCAAACGCTCCTGGCGCAGCGCCTCGCCTTTGTCCGGCCACTGCTCCACATACACCAGCGCCTGCGCCGGGCTGGTCTTGAAATACCGCGCGCCCTGCCCTTTCTGGTGCTTGATGAAGCGCCGCTGCGGATCGTCGCTGATACCGCAGTACAGCGAGCCATTGGCGGCACGCACCAGATAGACGTACCAGGGTTTGCAGTCGGGGGAAGGCGCTGTTTCGCTCACGGCTCGGTTCGGTGCAACGGAAGAAGGCCGCCAGCTTAACGCCTCAGCGCGCCTGCTGGAATGCGCGCAAGCCTTTGAACGCCTGCTGGCGTACCTTGTTCTGCACCATCGGCGACCAGCCCAGCAGCACGCCCGGCATGCCCAGGGCCTGACGCGTCCAGCGCCACAGGTCGAAACTGTCGTCGTGCTGGCAGATCAGCCCGTCACGAATCACGAAGCGCGCCTGGATATCGTTGACCACCACCCGCCCGGTCTGGCTGAACAGATAGGTTGCCACCCAATGCGCGCCGCCGCCGCGTTCGTCACTGCGCACGTTGTCGAAGGTCAGGGTGAAATCCTTGGCGCGGCGGGTGAGCATGCGCCACATGTCCCCGGCATCCTGCCCGCGCAAGGTGCCGAAGACCGGATCGCTGAAAACGATGTCGTCGCTGTAGCAGGCCACCATGGCCTCGGCGTCCAGGCGCTGGAAGGCCTGGTAGAAACGGGTGATCAGGGCGCTGTTGGCATCGCTCATTGGCGGTTATCCGTGCTTGGGCTCGAGAAGCGCAAGATAGTCCGGGCCCGGCTTTGGCGCCACAGCCATTTGCGCCATGAATGGTGCCGAAGCCCGAACCAGCTGCCAGCAGACCTCAGACCCGCTCGCTGACCACCCCCACATGCAACGCACGCCCGGCACCCAAGCCGAACACAATGGCGCCGATCCCCAGTACCGCGAAGATCCAGCCCACCGCGCCCCAGCCCCCGGTCAGGTCATGCACCAGCCCTACCGCGAACGGCCCCATGGAGGCCAGGGTGTAGCCCACGCCCTGGGCCATGCTCGAAAGATTGGCCGCCACATGGGCGTCCTTGGAGCGCAGCACGATCAAGGTCAACGCCAGGGCAAAGGTGCCGCCCTGGCCCAGCCCCAACAGGATCGCCCAGCCCCACAGCCCTTCCAGCGGCGCGTACAGGCAGCCGAACAGCCCGCCCAGGGTCACCAGCATCACCACCACGATGGCCAGGCGCTGATCCTTGCCGCGCGTCGCCAGCCATGGCGCGCTCAGCGAACTGACCAGTTGCACGATCACCGAGCCGGACAGCACCAGCCCTGCCTCGGTGGGGCTCAGCCCACGGCCGATCAGGATCGACGGCAACCAGCCGAACACGATGTAGGCCAGCGACGACTGCAGGCCCATGTACAGGGTCACCTGCCATGCCAGCGGATCACGCCACAAGCCTTGCACCCGGTAAGCCACCTTGTGCACGCCATGCCCCTGGTGGGACTGGGGTAGCCACACCAGCATCGCCAGCAACGCCGGCAGCACCCAGAAGCCCAGCCCCAGCGCCCAGCTGTCATCGAAGTGGCGGGTCAAGGGCACCGTGGCACCCGCGGCCATTGCCGCGCCCAGGCACAGCGCCATGGTGTAGACGCCGGTCAGGGTGCCTGCATGTTGTGGGAAATCACGCTTGACGATGCCAGGCAGCAGCACGCCGATGATGCCGATGCTCGCACCCGCCATCAGGCTGCCGAGGAACACGCCGGTGGCGCCCAGGGTACTGCGCACCAGGATGCCCAGCGCCAGGGTCAGCAAGATACCGAGGATGACCCGTTCGCTACCGAAACGTCGTGCCAGGACCGGTGCCAGCGGCGCGAAAAGCCCCAGGCACAGCACCGGCAAGGTGGTCAGCAGCCCCGCCTGCGATGCGCTGAGCCCCAGCCCTTCGGACACCTGCCCAAGTACGGGCGACATGCTCGACAGCGCCGGGCGCAGGTTCAGCGCCACCAGCACCAGGCCCAGCAACAACAGCCAGGGCCGGCGCAGCACGACAGGCTGTTGCTGGACTTGCTCATCGTCGGCCTCGGCGTCGATCAGCAGTTCTTCGAGGTCCGCCTCGCGGGGCGCGGTGTTGCGGGTCAGTTGTTCGGCCATGGCCTTCTCGTGGTCAGGATTCGATAAGGGTCCGGCTCAGGTGCTTGGCCCGCTCCGGATCGCGTTGTTCAAGGGCGTCGAGGATCTGCCCGTGCAGGTCGAACACGGCCTGACAACGGGGGACGGTCGTCATGTTGTGCTGCAGGGCCGCGCCGACCACGCCGGAAAAGTAGCGGTACAGCTCGCTCAAGGCCGGGTTGTGGGCGGCATCCACCAGGCGCTGGTGGAAGACCAGGTCGCATTCGACATAGGCATCCACATCGCCGTGGTAGTGCTGCGCACCGTGTTGCAGGGCTTCGCGCAGTGCCTGCAGGTCGGCTTCGGTGCGGCGCGACGCGGCCAGGCCGATGGCTTGTGTTTCAAGAATATGGCGGGTCTCGCGGGCGTGTTCGACGGCGCAGCGCGACATCACCTGCACGGCCTGCAGCGGGTCCACGGCGGTGCGCAGGTAGCTGCCGTCGCCCTGGCGGATTTCCACCAGGCCGCTGAAAGCCAGAACGCGCATGGCCTCACGCACGGTGTTGCGGCTGATGCCCAGGTCGTTGGCCAGCTCTGGTTCGGTGGGCAGGCGCTGGCCTACTGACCAGGTGCCCTGAGCGATGCGCTCGCGGAGCTGGTCTACGGCTTGTTCTACCAGGCTGCGTTTGATGAGCGGGGTCACGGGGGGCTTACGTCCAGTCATCGGATGAATTGCTTGACGATAGCGGGTTGGTGGGGGTGGAGCAAGGGGCGGTAGGTGCTGTTCTTTAAGTGGCTGTTTTGATTTTTATATGCACATTCTTGGAAGATGTCGACTTTTAGTCACCTTTCCGCCTTTACGGCGGCTTACTTTTCTCTTGGGAAAAGTAAGCAAAACCGTTCGGCTCCGTTCATACGGCCCCTGCGCTGCGCTCCGGGGTTCCCTCGCTCCGGGCTTGCTCCGGGAGTACGCGCCGACGGGCCATCCATGGCCTGATCGGCGCTCGACGGGCATCCATGCCCGTCGCCTCCCTACGCAAGCCCTGCACTCGGCCTCCTGAAGTCGCAATCGGCGGCGCCTGAGCTATCGTGCGCTTAGAAGCAAGAGCAAGAGCAAGAGCAAGAGCAAGAGCAAGAAATGCGAGTTTCGTGGTTGGCAGTGGCGATGTTATCGCCACTGCGATCCTGAAACCGACATGGAGCGGATCAGGCCTGACGTGCCTTCTTCATCCGGAACGCGACCCACAGCACGGCGATCCACGCCGGGATCAGCATCACCGAGATACGGATTGGCGGGGTGAGGTACATCACCACCAGGATCAGCACGATGAACGCCAGGCACAGGTAGTTGCTCAGCGGGTGCCACAGGCTCTTGTAGAACGGCGTGATGCCGGCCGCCAGCTTGGCCTTGCGGAACTTCAGGTGGGTGATGCTGATGCTCGCCCAGTTGATCACCAGCGCCGACACCGCCAGGGCCATCAGCAGGCCAAAGGCCTCGCCCGGCATCAGGTAGTTGATCACCACGCACAGGCCGGTGGCGAACGCCGATACACCCAGCGCGGTGAGCGGCACGCCACGGCGGCTGACCTTAAGCAACTGGCGCGGCGCGTCACCCTGCGTGGCCAGGCCGAACAGCATGCGGCTGTTGGCGTACACGCAGCTGTTGTAGACCGACAGCGCGGCGGTCAGCACCACGATGTTGAGGATGGTCGCCACCAGGTCGCTGTCCAGTTCGTGGAAGATCATCACGAACGGGCTGCCGCCCTGCACCACCTTCTGCCAGGGGTACAGCGACAACAGCACGGCCAGTGCGCCGATGTAGAAGATCAGGATGCGATAGACCACCTGGTTGGTGGCCTTCGGGATGCTCTCACGCGGGTTGGCCGCCTCGGCGGCGGTGATGCCCACCAGCTCCAGCCCCCCGAAGGAGAACATGATCACCGCCAGGGCCATGATCAGCCCGGTGACGCCATTGGGGAAGAAGCCGCCGTACTGCCACAGGTTGGCGACGCTGGCATCCGGCCCGCCGTGGCCGCTGGTCAGCAGCCAGGCGCCGAAACCGATCATGCTGACGATGGCCACCACCTTGACCAGGGCGAACCAGAACTCCATTTCGCCATATACCTTCACCTGGGTCAGGTTGATGGCGTTGATCACCACGAAGAAGATCGCCGCAGTGGCCCAGGTGGGGAAGTCCGGCCACCAGTACTGCACATAGATCCCCACGGCCGTGAGTTCGGCCATGCCGACCAGCACATACACCACCCAGTAGTTCCAGCCCGAGACGAAACCGGCGAACTCGCTCCAGTACTGGTGCGCGAAGTGGCTGAAGCTGCCGGCGACCGGCTCCTCGACCACCATCTCGCCCAGCTGGCGCATGATCAGGAAGGCCATCAGGCCGGCGATGGCGTAGCCCAGCAGCACCGACGGGCCGGCCAGCTGGATGGTCTGGGCGATGCCCAGGAACAGCCCGGTGCCGATGGCCCCGCCCAGCGCGATCAGCTGGATATGACGATTCTTCAGCCCGCGCTGCAAGCGCTCGGGCGTGCTCTGGTCTTGCATGAAGTGTCCTTTAGGTGAGGCAGTGTTATTGGTTTTGCTTGCAACTGAGCTGGTGTGGTGTTTTGCAAATACGACCAATAAAAAGCCTCGAGTTATGGTCGTTATTTGTGAAACACCACACTAGATCCATCCACCCCATTGCAAGAAGAAAATCCCGATGTTCGTGGTGACGGCGGCCATCAGTGTAGTGATCACGATGATCGACGCCGCCAGTTCATGGTTGCCGTTGGCCTCCCGCGCCATCACATAGCTGGCCGCCGCAGTGGGGCTGGCGATGTAGAGGAACAGGATGCCCAGTTCGGCACCACGGAACCCGCACAGCCAGGCACCCAGGGTGCCCAGCAGCGGCAGCCAGACCATCTTCACCAGGCTGACATCGACGGCCAGCCTGCCGCTGTCGCGCAGGGCCGCCAGCGACAGGGTGCCGCCGATGCAGATCAGCGCCAGCGGCAGGGTCATCTGGGCCAGGTAGTCACCGGAGGTCAGCAGCCAGTTGGGCAGCGGCACCTGGCCGTAGGCCATGGGTGTTGCCACCAGCACGCTGAGGATCAACGGGTTGCTGAAGATGCTCTTGCAGATGCTCCACGGGTCGGACTTCAGGTCCGGGCTGTACACCGCCAGTACCACCGCCGACAGCGAGTTGTACATGAGGATCACCAGCCCGGCCAGCACCGCGCCGAGGGATATACCGTAGTCGCCATACAGGCTGGCCGCCAGTGCCAGGCCGATCACGCCGTTGTTGCCGCGAAACGCGCCTTGCGTGTAGACGCCGCGGTCGGCCCGCGGGCAGCGCCAGATCGCCAGGCCCCAGGCCAGGCCGAAGCACGCCAGCGTCGCGCCGACGAAGTAGAGCATCACCCCTGGTTTTACCGCCGACGCCAGGTCGGCGTGGTAGATGCCGAGGAACAGCAGCGCCGGCATGCACACGTTGAACACCAGCTTGGAGGCGACCCGGTTGAAGTTGTCGTCGATCAAGCGGATGCGCTTGAGCAGCACGCCCATGAACAGCATGGCGAATACAGGTGCCGTGATGTTCAGTGTCTGGATGAGAAGGGCGAGCATGCAACGTGGTCCCGGGAAATGCGGTTAGGAGGGCAATCATACGTGAGAGCCGGGGGCTTGCGCCCGCCACAGCTGCCAGATGCCAGCACAAAGGGGGCTTGACGTAGGAAATTTCCTGCATATGATGCATATCACTGTATATACATACAGTATAAAAATGGATTATCCAGACATTGCAAGGAGCAAATCATGTCAGGAATGCAAACAGCGCCTGCGGCCATGAAAGCCCAGGCCACGCTGGTGGTCGCTGACCTCGACCAGTTGTTCGATGAGCACGGCATCGCCCTGCCCGGCCCCGACAGCCATCTGGTGCTGGTCATGCACGGCCACCACACCCTCAAGTATCACCGCCCTGCGCCACCGTCGGCTGGCGGCAATGCTGCGCAGCGCGGCCCGGAGCTATTCTTCGAAGGCGCAGAACACACCGCCATCGGCGACAACACCCTGTTGCGTTACGAGACAGGCCAACCAGGCACCCCCGCCCATCAGTCACCATTGCCGCTGCCCAACGGCCTGAACCTGACCTATGGCCAGGTGATCGCCCTGGGCGGCGACTTCTATGGGGTGCCCGAGCGCCCGATTGCCGATGGCGGCACCGACGCCGAACGAGTCGAGCGCTTCATCCAGGCGTTCGACTCCCTGGCGCGCCTGCCGGCGGCCAAGGCGGAAGCCGAACAGATCCTCGCGGTCATGCAGGAAGAAATCCGCGCAGCCAACCAGGCCATCAAGGACGGCCGTCAGCCCCATGAAGCCTATGAGGCACTGGGCGACAGCCTGTCGGCACGCTGGAACCGCATCACCGGCGGCGGCAGCTTCGCCTCCGACCTGTTCCCCCTGGGCCGCTACCTGAAGCTGGCCGCCAGCAACTGGGACCACTTCGGCCCCTGGGCGCTGCTGGCCTACCAGGCCGGCCACGCCGCAGCCTTGCAACAGGCGCTGAAAGCCCGCGCCAGCGGCGCCGAACGCGACCTGCAACTGGCCTATGCGATGAACGCCTTCGCCGACCACTTCCTCACCGACCTGTTCTCCGCCGGCCACCTGCGGGTACCGCGCAAGGCCCTGGCCGATACCGTCACGCCGAGCGACGTTGGCTCGCTGATCTCGCGCTTCATGCACGACGAGGACAGCAAGTACGGCCTGGCCGTGCGCAATGCCGAGGGCGAGCAATGGCGCGCCTACGGCGACAAGCGCTATTTCGACAGCGTCGATGTGGCCAACCGTCGTCAAGTGGCGCGCGCCGTGCAGCGCTCGGCCGATGAAGTGTTCCAGGCCTTCGCCGAGGGCCGCGTGCCCCAGGCCAAGGACTTTTCGGCCCTGCGCCTGGCGCCCGACCTGCACGCCGCCGAACAGGACCTGGTGCCCGGCAACTTCGCCGCGCTGTACTTCCAGGACGGCAAGGCGGTGCTGCGGCGCAAGGACGTCAACGACCTCAACGACCGCAACCGCATCGGCGACTGGTGGGGCTGGAGTACCTACCTGCTGCTCAAGGACTACAAGCCGAACAAGCCCACCGGTTTCATCGATGCCCCTGCCACCTCGCCGGTGATCACCGGCTGGGAGCGCCGTGAGCCCGATGGCCTGAACTGGCAACGGGGCAACGCGGTGCGCTATGCCTTCAGCATCACCGACCAGCTCAACGAGTCGTACATTGGCCCTTGGAGCGGCTATGCCGAGCTCACCGACCAGTTCCACCCGAGCGTGCAGGTGCCGGCGGACGGCAAGCAACGCGGGCGCAACCTGTTCCGCCAGTTCCGCGGAGGTTCACCGGAGCTGATTGCCAGCCTGGACGGCAAGACCACTCTCTATATCGATCGCAACGCGTGACAAGGAGGTCACCGATGAATATCAAGGTCAAACTGGAACTGGCTTCGGGCCAGTCGATGGAAGGCATGCCGCTGGAATTGCTGCGTGAGGGCAAGGTGATTGGCCGGGCGAAAGTGCCGGCAGGCGGACAGGTGGCGTTCGAGGCACCATCGGGAGCCGGACAGCTGGCGGTACGGGTTGACCGCTCGGGAGAAAAAGCCTGACAAAACGCAGGGGGCCACTACGTGGCCCTTTCGTCGCGGTTCGTCGCCACGACAAGCCGGCTCCCACAGGGCATCGATGATCCTTGTGGGAGCCGGCTTGCCGGCGATGGGCGCGCAGCGCCCCCAGTGGACTTCAGCGTCGGACCGGACGCTTCTGCAACTTGCGCTGCAAGGTGCGCCGGTGCATGCCCAGCGCCCGCGCCGTGGCGGAGATATTGCCCTCGTGCTCGCCCAGCACGCGCTGGATGTGCTCCCACTGCAGGCGGTCCACCGACATCGGGTTTTCCGGCACCAGCGTGTCCAGGTCGGTATGCTCCGAGAGCAGCGCCGCCAGCACATCGTCGGCGTCGGCCGGTTTGCACAGGTAGTTGCAGGCCCCGCGCTTGACTGCCTCGACCGCCGTGGCGATGCTCGAGTAACCGGTCAGGATCACCACGCGCATCTCCGGGTCCAGCTCCAGCAGCTTGGGCAACAGCACCAGGCCCGAGTCGCCCTCCATCTTCAGGTCCAGCGTGGCGTAGTCGGGCAGGTCCTGCTCGGCCAGTTTCAAGCCTTCCTCGGCGGAGCCCGCGGTGCTCACACGGAACCCACGACGCGACATCGCCCGGGCCATCACCCGGGTGAAGGTGGCGTCGTCATCCACCAGCAGCAGGTGCGGCAGCTCTTCGCCTTCGACCTGGTTTTCTTCGCTCATCATGCATCTCCTCGCTTGCCATGGGGCAGGCGCAATTCGGTCAGGGTGCCACCCTGCTCATGACTATAGAGTTTCACCGAACCGCCCGCACGCGTCACGCTGGCCTTGCTCAAGAACAGGCCCAGGCCGAAGCCTTTGCCCTTGGTGGTAATGAAAGGTTTGCCGATCGCTTCGGCGATGGCCGGCGGCACGCCGGGGCCATGGTCGCGGATGCTGATGACGATGTCCTGGGCGTCCCAATCCAGGCGCACCTCCAGGTCGTCCGGGCAGGCATCGGCGGCATTGTTCAACAGGTTCAGCAGGGCCTGGGTCAGGTCCGGCGGCGGCGTCAGCCGCGGCACCACGCCGTCGCGCAGGCGCTGGAAGCGGTAGCTGGCTTCCGGGCGCATCAGGTGCCAGCGGTTGAGCGCCTCGTCGAGCCAGGCGGTGACATCCTGCTCAACGATCGCCAGGCGCCGGTTGGCCTCGGCAGCGCGCACCAGTTGCTGCAAGGTTTCCTTGCACAGCTTGACCTGGTCCTGAAGGATCTGCAGGTCTTCCTGCAACAGCGGGTCGGCGTGGTCCTGGCGCATTTCGTTGAGCAGCACGCTCATGGTCGCCAGCGGCGTGCCCAGTTCGTGGGCGGCGCCGGCGGCCTGGGTGGCCACGGCCAGCAACTGCTCGTCGCGCAGGCTTTCTTCCCGACGCTCGGCGCGCAGGTTCTCTTGCTGGCGCAACTCCTCGGCCATGCGCGCGGCGAAGAAGGTGATCACCCCGGCGGCCAGGGCGATGCTCAGCCACATGCCGTAGACCTGCATGGTATCGCGCGCCAGCGGCAGCGTTTCCAGCGGGTAGTACTGCACCAGCAACAGGCTGTAGGCGACCAGGGCGATACCCGAGAGCACCAACGAGTAGATCCACGGCAGGGTGACCGCGGCGATGGCCAACGGCACCAGGTAATAGGAGACGAAGGGGTTGGTCGAACCGCCCGAGTAATAAAGCAGGGCACTGTGGATCAGCAGGTCGCAGGCCAGTTGCAGGGCGTACTCGAGTTCGGTGACCGGCAGCGACAGGCGCAGGCGCAGGGCGGTGAACGCGCACAGGAGCGACGACAGGGCCAGCGTGACTGCCAGCGAGAACCACGGCAGCGGCAGCAGCTCGGTCCAGTAGGCCACGCCTACCGAGCCGGCCTGGGCCGCCAGGACGAGAATGCGGATGAAGGTCAGGCGCCAGAGGTTCTGGCGTGTGGCGGACAACGGATGTGCGACGGCGAGCATGAGCTCTCCCAATTGAGTGCTCCAGGAAAATCGGCTGGAGTATACCGAAGCCGGGCGCTCCACTGCAGCGATGCGGCAAAGCGCCACACTTTGTCATAGATTCATGATGGCACTTTTGAACCCTCTACACTGTCACCGGTCTGATCGGCCATGCGTGGAACGGATCTGCTCACCCACGCCTTACCCTGCCAAGGAGTTCCACATGCACATTACCCGTCGCGGCGCCGCCGCCGTTGCCCTGTCCTGCGGCATGCTCGCCAGCCTGCCGGCCCTGGCGGCCGACGAGCCACGCTACAACCAGGTGTCGCTGCGTGCCGAAGTCAGCAAGGAAGTGGCGCGTGACCTGATGGTCGTGACGCTGTACAGCGAAGCGCAGAACACCGACCCGGGCAAGCTGGCCAAGGAGATCACCGAAACCATGAACAAGGCCGTGCAGCAGGCCCGCCAGGTCAAGGACGTGAAGATCAGCCAGGGCAGCCGCAACAGCTACCCGATCTACGACACCAAGGGCCAAAAGATCACCGGCTGGCGCGAACGCGCCGAACTGCGCCTGGAAAGCGCCGACTTCCCGGCCCTGTCCAAGCTCACCGGTGACCTGCTGCAAGACCTGAAGATGGGCGGCATGGACTTCTCCATTGCCCCGGCCACACGCAAGTCCAATGAAGACGAGTTGCTCAAGGATGCCGTCGCCGCCTTCAAGGCGCGTGCCCAACTGGCCACCGATGCCCTGGGCGGCAAAGGCTACAAGGTGGTCAGCCTGAACCTCAACAGCAGCGGTTACCCACGCCCTTACCTGCGTAACGCGCCAATGGCGATGATGGCCAAGGGCGCCGCCGATGAATCCGCGCCGGCGCCGGATATCGAAGCCGGAACCAGCGAAGTGAGCATGAGTGCCGATGGCCTGATCGAAGTCCAGGTGCCCTGACTCACTCAACCGGATGTCAGAGGCGGTCAAAACCGTCTCTGACAGCAGTTTCAGACCTTTCCTACGCACCAAACGGGTGCGTCTGCTTGTCACATAAAGTGCGAAATATCCTGAAATTTTCGCCCTTTTCCCCCTCGCAAACGATCAACATTCGCCAAAGTTATATGGATGCGACATCCATGTACGTCCGTACCACGTTTTTGCCGTCAACCATCCTGCTGAGTGTTGCATTGGGAATACCCCCTGCATAAGTATCCGCAGGTCGGCTCACGAGGCCGCCTCAATTCGAAAAATGACAACAATGAGGCCACCATGCTCAAACACGCAGTCATTCCGTTCCTGGTAGGTGCAGGCTTGCTAGCCGGCGCTCCCTCCGCCCTCGCCGCATCCAACCTGGTGTTCTGCTCCGAAGGCAGCCCGGCCGGGTTCGACCCGGGGCAATACACTACCGGAACCGACTTTGACGCCTCCGCCGAGACCATCTTCAACCGCCTGACGCAATTCGAACGCGGCGGCACCAAGGTCATTCCGGGCTTGGCCACCAGCTGGGACGTCTCCGATGACGGCAAGACCTACACCTTCCACCTGCGTGAAGGCGTCAAGTTCCATACCACCGATTACTTCAAGCCGACCCGCGACTTCAACGCCGACGACGTGCTGTTCACCTTCAACCGCATGCTCGACAAGGACCAGCCCTTCCGCAAGGCCTACCCCACCGAGTTCCCGTACTTCACCGACATGGGCATGGACAAGAACATCGCCAAGGTGGAAAAACTCGACGACCACACGGTGAAGTTCACCCTCGCCCAGGTCGACGCCGCGTTCATCCAGAACATGGCCATGCACTTCGCCTCGATCCAGTCAGCCGAATACGCCGACCAGTTGCTCAAGCAGGGCAAGCCCGCCGACATCAACCAGAAGCCGATCGGCACCGGGCCGTTCGTGTTCAAGAGCTACCAGAAAGACTCGAACATTCGCTTCACTGGCAACAAGAGCTACTGGAATCCTGAAGAAGTGAAGATCGACAACCTGATCTTTGCCATCAGCACCGACGCCTCGGTGCGCATGCAGAAACTCAAGAAGAACGAGTGCCAGGTGACGCTGTTCCCGCGTCCGGCCGATATCAAGCCGCTGCAGGAAGACAAGAAGCTGCAGATGCCCGACCAGGCCGGCTTCAACCTCGGCTATATCGCCTACAACGTGATGGACAAGATCAAGGGCAGCAACGAAGCGAATCCCCTGTCCCAACTCAAGGTCCGCCAAGCCCTGGACATGGCGGTCAACAAGCAACAGATCATCGAATCGGTGTATCAGGGTGCCGGCCAGCTGGCGGTCAACGCCATGCCGCCAACCCAATGGTCCTATGACGACACCATCAAGGACGCCGCGTACGACCCAGAGAAGGCCAAGCAACTGCTCAAGGAAGCCGGCATCAAGGAGGGTACCGAGATCACCCTGTGGGCCATGCCGGTGCAGCGCCCCTACAACCCCAACGCCAAGCTGATGGCCGAGATGCTCCAGTCCGACTGGGCCAAGATCGGCATCAAGGCCAAGATCGTCAGCTACGAATGGGGCGAGTACATCAAACGCTCCAAGGGCGGCGAGCAGGGCGCCATGCTGATCGGCTGGAGCGGCGACAATGGTGACCCGGACAACTGGCTGGGCACGCTCTATGGCTGCGATGCCATGGATGGCAACAACTTCTCCAAGTGGTGCTACAAGCCCTACGACGACCTGATCAAGCAAGCCAAGGCGACCTCCGACCAGGCCAAGCGCACCGAGCTGTACAAGCAGGCGCAACATATCCTCAAGGAGCAGGTGCCGATCACCCCCATCGCCCACTCCACCGTGTATCAGCCCATGAGCGCGAAAGTGAAGGACTTCAAGATCAGCCCCTTCGGCCTGAACTCCTTCTACGGGGTCAGCGTGGACAAGTAACGGTCGTGACCGCCCCGCCAGCGTTTGGCGGCGGGGCGGTGACATGATCGGGCGATACGCAGGGCAATTCCCTAGTGTTCGCCGGAACGCTCCCGCACCCAAATCAGTAGCGAACCCTGGCTCCCGCATTCTGGCGCACCTATCGTCAGGACTGGGATGCAGCAGCCGCGTTTTGCCTGCCGCTGCCTGAAAACACGGACAAAGGACCTGCCATGCGCCTCACCACACTGAGCTCCACCCTGCTTGCCCTCGGCCTGCTGAGCCAGGCTCCCGCGAGCCTCGCCAACAACCTGGTGTTCTGCTCCGAAGGCAGCCCGGCGGGCTTCGACACCGCCCAGTACACCGCGGCCACCGACAACGACGCCGCCGAACCGATTTACAACCGCCTGGTGGAGTTCGAGCGTGGCGGCACCGCCGTGCAACCGGGCCTGGCCACCGACTGGCAGGTGTCCGAGGACGGCCTGAAGTACACCTTCCACCTGCGACCCGGGGTGAAGTTCCATGGCAACAAGGACTTCAAGCCCAGCCGCGACTTCAACGCCGACGACGTGCTGTTCACCTTCAACCGCATGCTCGACAAGGACCACCCCTTCCGCAAGGCCTACCCCACCGAATTCCCGTACTTCATCAGCATGGGGCTGGACAAGAACATCGCCAAGGTCGAGAAGACCGACCCGCTCACCGTGGTCTTCACCCTCAACAAGGTCGACGCCGCGTTCCTGCAGAACATCGCCATGGCCTTCGCCTCGATTCTCTCCGCCGAGTACGCCGACCACCTGCTGGCCGGCGGCAAGGCCAGCGATATCAACCAGAAGCCGATCGGCACCGGCCCCTTCGTGTTCCAGCGCTACCAGAAGGATTCGCAGATCCGCTTCAAGGGCAACAAGGACTACTGGGCACCTGACCGGGTGAAGATCGACAACCTGGTGTTCTCGATCAACGTCGACCCGTCGGTGCGCATCCAGAAGCTGCGCCGCAACGAATGCCAGGTCACCCTACACCCGCGCCCGGCCGACCTGCCCGCGCTCAAGGAAGACGGCAAGCTGCAGGTAATGACGCAACCCGGTTTCAACCTTGGCTACATCGCCTACAACACCCAGCACCCACCCTTCGACCGGCTGGAAGTGCGCCAGGCCATGGACATGGCGGTGAACAAGCAGGCGATCATCCAGGCGGTCTACCAGGATGCCGGTCAGACCGCCGTCAACGCCATGCCGCCAACCCAGTGGTCCTACGACAAATCGATCAAGGACGCCCCCTTCGACCCGGAAAAAGCCAAGCAGCTGCTCAAGCAGGCCGGGGTCAAGGATGGCACCGAGATCACCCTGTGGGCTATGCCGGTACAGCGCCCCTACAACCCCAACGCCAAGCTCATGGCCGAAATGCTCCAGTCCGACTGGAGCAAGCTCGGTTTCAAGGTGCGCATCGTCAGCTACGAATGGGGTGAATACCTCAAGCGCATGAAGAACGGCGAGCATGACATCGCCCTGATCGGCTGGACCGGCGACAACGGTGACCCGGACAACTGGCTCGGCACCCTGTTCAGCTGCGACGCCATCGGCAGCAACAACTACTCCTTGTGGTGCGATTCGCAATACGACGCGCTGGTGAAAAAAGCCAAGCAGGTCACCGACCGCGACCAGCGCACCAGCCTCTACGAACAAGCCCAGCAACGTCTCAAGCGACAGGTGCCGATCACCCCGGTCGCGCACTCCACGGTCAACCAGCCGCTGAGCATCAGCGTGAAAGACTTCAAGGTCAGCCCCTTCGGACGCAACGTTTTCTCCGGCGTCAGCATCGATTGACCCTGCAACGCCCGGACGGGAGTGCGACCCACTCCCGCGCCAGCGTGCAGCCCGGATTTGCCTGGCAACCCCCAGGCAGACACTGCAGTACCGCGTCACCGTGACAAGCCCGGCTCACAAGGCCGGGTGATAACTAGAAAAATATCAGGGAGCTTTCATGTTGATTCGTACCACAACCACCGCACTGGCCTTGTCCGTCGGCGCCTTCTGCGCCCTCGCCCAGGCCGAACCCGCAAGCCAGGACTTCGTGCCGTTCGCGCTCAAGTCCAGCAGCGAACAGGCCGAAGCCAAAGGCTTCATCGATGGCCAGAGCCTGTCCGGCAGCACCCGCAACTGGTATGCCCGCGAACGCGCCACCCGCGCGCCGCTGTGGAAATACACCAAGGGCGACGGCACCCGCCACGACACCCACAGCCGTGACAACTGGGTGCAGGGCACCATCCTCAACTACAGCTCGGGCTTCACCGAAGGCACCGTCGGCTTTGCGGTGGAGGCCGCCGCCTACAATGCCATCGCCCTCGAGCAGGGCCGCGCCGCCGTGGCCGGCCCGAACAACCGTACCCTGACCCACAGCGACGGCGACCCGATCGGCCAGTGGAGCAAGATGGGCCTGGGCAACGTCAAGGCGCGCATCTCCAACACCACGCTGACCGTCGGTCGCCAGTCGGTCGACACGCCGATGATCGCCTACATCGGTAACCGTGCCTTGCCATCGAGCTTCCAGGGCGCGTTCCTGCACAGCGCCGAGTTCGAGAACCTGTCGTTCGACGTGGGTACCTTCGACCGCGTTTCGCCACGTACCGAGCAGAGCCTGAGCAAGTTCCGCAGCGAGTACGGCGCCGCCGGGGTCGAGACCGACCGAGCCAGCACCGTCGGCATCAACTACCAGCCGCTCAAGAGCCTGACCACCAGCCTCTACGCGACCAAGGTCGACGACTTCTGGAACCAGTACTACTTCGGCGCCAACCACGTGCTGGGCGACAGCGCGGTGCTGAGCCTGACCACCGGTCTGAACTACTACAAGACCGTGGACGAAGGCAGCAAGAAGATGGGCGAGATCGACAACGACACCTACAGCCTGTCGTTCGGCCTGACCCACCAGGCCCACACCCTCACCGCCTCCTGGCAGCAGGTCAACGGCAACGAGTACTTCGACTATCTGCATGAGACCAACGGCATCTACCTGGCCAACTCCCTGCTGTCGGACTTCAACGGCCCGAACGAGAAATCGCTGCAGATCAGCTATGTGCTGAACATGGCGCCCTATGGCGTGCCAGGCCTGAAGTTCAACGTCTACAACGCCCGCGGCTGGGATATCGACGGTACCCACTACAAGGGCACCGCCTATGACGTCCGGGGCCAGGACGGCGAGAACCACTACGAGTGGGGCATCGGCACCAGCTACGCGGTGCAGAGCGGCATGCTGAAGGACACCACCATCCGCGCCACCTATACCGCCCACCGTGCCAGCAAGGCGCAGAGCGACGGCAGTCTCGACGAGTTCCGTGTCGTCACCACCATTCCGTTCAACATCCTCTGACCGTTGGCGCCACGGCCCGCCTCCCCACGGGCCGTGGCGGCTACGCTGGAACTAGCACTGCAGGGAGGTTCCATGAAATCGCTACCGCTACGCGCTGCCCTGGCAGCCGTCATCCTGGGCGCCGCATCGAATCTGGCGGCCAAGCCGCTGGTGGTGTGCACCGAAGCCAGCCCGGAAGGCTTCGACATCGTCCAGTACACCACCGCCGTCACCGCCGACGCCACGGCCGAGGCCATCTTCAACCGCCTGGTCGACTTCAAGCCCGGCACCACCGAGATCCAGCCGGCCCTGGCCACCAGTTGGGACGTCAGCGCCGACGGCCTGGTCTACACCTTCCACCTGCGCGAAGGCGTCAAGTTCCACACCACCGACTACTTCAAGCCCACCCGCGACTTCAATGCCGATGACGTGCTGTGGAGCCTGAACCGTCAGCTGAAGAAAGACCATCCGTGGCACGACAAGACCAGCGTCGGCTACCCCTACTTCGAGAGCATGGCCTTCAAGGACCTGCTCAAGTCGGTCGAGAAGACCGACGATCACACCGTGGTGATCACCCTGACCCGCCCGGAAGCGCCTTTCCTGCGCGACCTGGCCATGGCCTTCACCTCGATCTACTCCGCCGAGTACGGCGACCAGCTGCTCAAGGCCGGCAAGACCGGCGACCTCAACAGCAAGCCGGTCGGCACCGGCCCGTTCGTGTTCCAGCGCTACAACAAGGACGCCAACGTCCGCTACAAGGCCAACCCGGACTACTTCCGTGGCAAGCCGCCCGCCGACGCGCTGATCTTCGCCATCGCCACCGACAGCAACGTGCGCCTGCAGAAACTGCGCGCCAACGAATGCCAGATCGCCTTGTATCCCAAGCCTGACGACGTGCCGGGGATCAAGACCGACCCGAAACTCAAGGTCGCCGAGATCGAGGCGCTGGTTACCGGCTACATCTCGATGAACACCCAGCACAAGTACCTGAGCGATGTGCGCGTGCGCAAGGCGATCGACATGGCCTTCGACCGCCAGACCCACGTCGACCAGCTGTTCGGCAAGGGCAACGCCCTGGTTGGGGTCAACCCGTATCCGCCGACCATGATCGGCTACAACACCGACAACAAGAACCCGCCCCACGACCTCGACAAGGCCCGCGCCCTGCTCAAGGAAGCCGGTGTGCCGGAGGGCACGGTGATCACTCTGTTCACCCGCAACGGCGGTGGCCCGACCAACCCCAACCCGCGCCTGTCCGCCGAAATGCTGCAGTCGGACCTGGCCAAGATCGGCATCAAGCTCGACATCCGTGTGATGGAGTGGGCCGAGATGCTGCGTCGCGCCAAGAAGGGCGAGGCCGACCTGGTGTCGGCGGGCTGGGCCGGCGACAACGGCGACCCGGACAACTTCCTCACGCCGATGCTCAGCTGCGACGCGGTGAAAAGTGGCGAGAACTATGCGCGCTGGTGCAACCAGAAATTCCAGGACCTGATCACCCGCGCCCGCGAAGTGATCGACAACGACGAACGCGCCAGGCTCTATAACGAGGCCTTGGCGGTGTACGATGAAGACCAGCCGTGGATCAGCATGGCCCACCCGAAAATGTTCACCGCCATGCGCGAGAACGTCGAAGGCTATGTGATCAACCCACTGACCAACAACAACTTCGCCACCACCAAGGTGAAGTAGAACAACAACAGCCGCCGGACCTTGTGCAAGAGGCCCCGGCGGCGCGCCGTTTCCGGCTGATGAGGTACCCCTGACAATGTTGAGTTTTATTGCCCGACGCCTGGGTCTGCTGATTCCGACCTTCTTCGGTATCACCCTGCTGACCTTCGCGCTCATACGCCTGATCCCCGGCGACCCCGTCGAAGTGATGATGGGCGAACGCCGGGTCGACCCCGAAATGCATGCCCAGGCCATGGAGCGCCTGGGCCTGAACAAACCGCTGCCGGCCCAGTACCTGGACTATGTCGGCAAGCTCGCCCAGGGCGACCTGGGCGAATCCCTGCGCACCCGTGAAAGCGTATGGAACGAATTCCTCACCCTGTTCCCGGCCACCCTGGAGCTGGCCATGGCCGCCCTGCTGTTCGCCGGGGTCATCGGCCTGCTGGCCGGGGTGATCGCCGCGCTCAAGCGCGGCTCGCTGTTCGACCACGGGGTGATGGGCATCTCCCTGGCCGGCTACTCGATGCCGATCTTCTGGTGGGGCCTGATCCTGATCATGTTCTTCTCGGTGAGCCTGGGCTGGACGCCAGTCTCCGGGCGCATCGACCTACTCTATGACATCGAGCCGAAAACCGGCTTCATGCTCATCGACACCCTGCTCAGCGACGAGGAAGGCGCGTTCAAGGATGCGGTGATGCACCTGATCCTGCCGGCCATCGTGCTGGGCACCATTCCGCTGGCGGTGATCGCCCGCATGACCCGCTCGTCGATGCTCGAAGTGCTGCGCGAGGACTACATCCGTACCGCCCGCGCCAAGGGCCTGTCGCCGTCACGGGTGGTGTTCATCCACGGCCTGCGCAACGCGCTGATCCCGGTGCTGACCGTGTTCGGCCTGCAGGTCGGCACACTGCTGGCCGGCGCCGTGCTCACCGAAACCATCTTTTCCTGGCCGGGCATCGGCAAATGGCTGATCGAGGCCATCGGTGCCCGTGACTACCCCGTGGTCCAGAACGGCATCCTGTTGATCGCCTGCCTGGTGATCCTGGTCAACTTCGTCGTGGATATCCTCTACGGCCTGGCCAACCCACGCATCCGTCATCAGCGCTGAGGACTACGCCATGACCAGCCCGATTCCAAAATCCGCCACCCCGCCCAGCGTGGTCGACCAAAGCTTGCTCTACCCCTCGCCGTACAAAGAATTCTGGCAGGCCTTCTCGCGCAACAAGGGCGCGGTGGCCGGCCTGGCGTTCATGTGCCTGGTGGTGTTCTGCGCCCTGTTCGCCCCCTGGGTGGCGCCGCACAACCCCAGCGAGCAATACCGCGACTTCCTGCTCACGCCGCCGGTATGGCTCGAAGGCGGTACCTGGCAGTTCATCCTCGGTACCGACGAACTGGGCCGCGACCTGCTCTCGCGGCTGATCCAGGGCGCCCGACTGTCGCTGTTGATCGGCCTGTCGTCGGTGGTGATGTCGCTGATCCCAGGCATCCTGCTGGGCCTGCTGGCCGGATTCTTCCCGCAGATCCTCGGCCCCTCGATCATGCGCCTGATGGACGTGATGCTGGCGCTGCCCTCGCTGCTGCTGGCCGTGGCCATCGTCGCCATCCTCGGCCCAGGCCTGATCAACACCGTGATCGCCATCGCCATCGTCTCGCTGCCGTCCTACGTGCGCCTGACCCGCGCCGCGGTGATGGGCGAACTGAACCGCGACTACGTCACCGCCGCGCGCCTGGCCGGTGCCGGGCTGCCGCGGCTGATGTTCGTCACCGTGCTGCCCAACTGCATGGCGCCGCTGATCGTGCAGGCCACCCTGAGCTTCTCCTCGGCAATCCTCGACGCTGCGGCCCTGGGCTTCCTCGGCCTCGGCGTGCAGCCGCCAACCCCCGAGTGGGGCACCATGCTGGCCTCGGCCCGCGACTACATCGAACGCGCCTGGTGGGTGGTGAGCCTGCCGGGCCTGACCATTTTGCTCAGTGTGCTGGCAATCAACCTGATGGGCGACGGCCTGCGCGACGCGCTGGACCCGAAACTCAAGAACGCCGCCTGAGGAGATCGCCATGTCACTGTTGCAGATCAACAACCTGAACGTGCGCTTCGGCGACGCCAATGCCGTGCCCGTGGTGGACGGCCTCGACCTGAGCGTGGATGCCGGCGAGATCCTCGCCATCGTCGGCGAGTCGGGCTCGGGCAAGTCGGTGACCATGATGGCCCTGATGGGGCTGATCGAAGCCCCCGGGCGCATCACCGCGGACGTGCTCGACTTCGCCGGCACCAACATGCTCAAGCTCAGCGGCCGCCAGCGCCGCAAGGTGGTGGGCAAGGACATCGCCATGGTCTTCCAGGACCCGATGACCGCGCTCAACCCCAGCTATACCGTGGGCTACCAGATCGAGGAAGTGCTGCGCCAGCACCTGGGCCTCAAGGGCAAGGCAGCGCGTCAGCGCGCGCTGGAGCTGCTGAAGAAGGTCGAGATCCCGGCCGCCGAAAGCCGCCTCGACGCCTACCCGCACCAGCTGTCCGGCGGCATGAGCCAGCGCGTGGCCATCGCCATGGCCATCGCCGGCGAGCCAAAACTGCTGATCGCCGACGAACCGACCACCGCGCTGGACGTGACCATCCAGGCGCAGATCATGGAACTGCTGGTCAACCTGCAGAAAGAGCGCAACATGGCGCTCATTCTCATCACCCACGACCTGGCCGTGGTCGCCGAAACCGCCAAGCGCGTGTGCGTGATGTACGCAGGGCAAGCAGTCGAAGTCGGCCAGGTGCCGGAGCTGTTCGACATTCCCGCCCATCCGTACAGCGAAGCGCTGCTGGCGGCCATTCCCGAGCACAGCATCGGCGCCGAACGCCTGGCCACCCTGCCCGGCATCGTCCCAGGGCGCTATGACCGCCCGCAGGGTTGCCTGCTGTCGCCACGCTGCCCCTATGTGCAGGAAAACTGCCGCCGGCAGCGCCCGGCCCTTGATCCCCAGGCCCACAGCCTGGTGCGTTGCTTCTATCCGCTGAACCAGGAGGTGGCGTGATGGCCGTCGTACTTTCCGCTCGTGAGCTGACCCGCCACTACGAAGTCTCCCGCGGCCTGTTCAAGGGCCATGCGCTGGTGCGGGCGCTCAACGGCGTGTCGTTCGAACTGGAGGCCGGCAAGACCCTGGCCGTGGTCGGTGAATCCGGCTGCGGCAAGTCGACCCTGGCGCGTGCCCTGACCCTGATCGAGGAGCCGTCCTCAGGTTCGCTGCAAATCGCCGGCCACGAGGTCAAGGGCGCCAGCAAGGACCAGCGCAAACAGCTGCGCCGTGACGTGCAGATGGTGTTCCAGAGCCCATACGCCTCGCTCAACCCGCGGCAGAAGATCGGCGACCAGCTCGCCGAACCGCTGTTGATCAACACCTCGCTGAGCAAGACCGAACGCCGCGAGAAAGTGCAGAAGATGATGGAGCAGGTGGGCTTGCGCCCCGAGCACTACCAGCGTTATCCGCACATGTTCTCCGGCGGTCAGCGCCAGCGCATCGCCCTGGCCCGGGCGATGATGCTGCAACCCAAGGTGCTGGTGGCCGACGAGCCGACCTCCGCGCTCGACGTATCGATCCAGGCCCAGGTGCTGAACCTGTTCATGGACCTGCAGAAGGAATTCAACACCGCCTACGTGTTCATCTCCCACAACCTGGCAGTGGTGCGCCATGTGGCGGACCAGGTACTGGTGATGTACCTCGGCCGGCCAGCGGAAATGGGGCCCAAGCAGGACATCTACGACAAGCCGCTGCACCCGTATACCCAGGCGCTGCTATCGGCCACCCCGGCGATCCACCCGGACCCGCTGAAGCCGAAGATCCGCATTGCCGGTGAGTTGCCCAACCCGTTGAATCCCCCGGACGGTTGCGCGTTCCACAAACGTTGCCCGTACGCGACCGAGCGATGCGCCAAGGAAGTACCGGCGTTGCGCCAAGTGAGTACGCGGCAGGTGGCGTGCCACTACGCCGAGCAGTTCCTGTAGCTGTATGCGCCAATGAAAACGCCGCCCTTTCGGGCGGCGTTTTCATTTCTCAGTGCATGAACAATGCAATCAGGATGATCACCGGAATAGGGACCCCGAGCATCCACAGCAATAATGAGCGCATGACAATTCTCCTTGTTCCTGTGCGGGTTATCGGATCGGTGCAGAGGCGTGGCGCGGGTTGTAGTCCGCCGGACTGGCTTCGAGCCACTGCACCCGATCACGCTGCCGGCCGCCGAACAGTGCCGCCAGGCTGGCGAAGAAGGCGCCGCAAAGCAGGGCGACGAAAGTCCACAACGCCGTCCAGGCGGCGGCCTTGGTCGCAGCGTCCGCGGCTTGCTTGGCCTCGACCTTGGCCTGCTGCAGTTGTGCATAGACCTGATCAACGCGTGCTTCGGCCTCGGGCTGTGTCAGGCGAGTGCGCTGGGCCACTACCTGGGCCAGGTAGGTCCGGTCCTCCGGCGAGAGCGCGCCGCCCTGGGCCAGCGAGCGGGTCAGAATGCGGGCTGCCACACCATTTGCCGCATCGTCACTTACTGCCACCGGGCCTTGACCACGGAACAGGCTATCGACGAAGTAACCCATCGGGTCTTTGCCCTGTCTGTCGCTGCCAGCCACGCCCGCAGCGGCAGTTGTAGCCACCCCGGACACAGCGGTAGCGCCGGCACCCAGCAAGTTGCCAGCGGTACCCAGCACCAGCATGGCGGCCACTAGCGTGGCAACCGCCCAGGCCAGGAAGCCATGGGCAGTATCCCGGAAATACACTTCGTCACCGTGCAGGTTGGCCCATTTCACCCGCAGGCGACCGGCGATGTAACCACCCAGGCCCGAGGCCAATATTTGTGTGATCAATAGCCAGATGATGGTCGAAATCCCAAGCGCCTTGGCGCTGGCGCCTTCGTCGGCCCAAGGCGAGGTAGCGGCCAGGCCCAACCCTGTCCCCAGTACCACCAGGATCAGGGACAAGGCCGCCGCCGCTGCTGCGCCTGCGAAGATCGCGGCCCAGGAAACTCCGGAGCGATTGGGGTCGTTGGTGGGGTAGTCGGCAGGTGTGATCATGATTCGACGCCTTTATCTGAGGGGGAGGTCCGTTCTCAGGTAAGGTCGTGCAGGGGCTGTGCCACTTTGTGTCAAAACATGACTTCCTTATAAATCAGGCGGTTGGCTTGTAGGCAACGTCTGAGCATCATGCAAAATGCCAGATCGGTGCGGAAACGGCAGGGCCTTCTGCAACCCGGGATGCGGCCTGTGCGCACGGGCGGGTTCTTGTCAGACCGGGACATGACGAGGCACCATCCACGGCATGTCTATCGCCACCGTCCCCGACGGCCCCGGGCAAACCCCGCTCACCGCCGCCACCGTCATGCGCTACCACCTGTGCTGGAAGCATCGCGACCTGGACGGGGTGATGGCCCTGTACCACCCGGATATCCAGTACCACGACTTCTTCCAGAACCGCGTGCTCGGTTTCGACGAGCTGCGCGACTACGTGCGCGCAAGCTTGCCCCATGAAGCCGGCGAGGACATCGTCCACAGCGACCGCATCCGCGTCGATGGCTGCACCGCGTTCATCCAGTATCAGGTCACGGTGCAGGGTGGCGACGGGCTGGTGGCGTTCCAGTCCAGCGAGGCGATCACCGTGCTGGACGGACTGATCTGGCGGGTCAACGAGTACGCCACGCTGGTCCATGGCAACGGAAAGGGCCTGCGCTCCAGCGGGCCGCGCCCAGCCACCAGTCGGCTCGGCCTGTCTCCCCGCCAGCTATCGACCATGGCCCAGGACCTGGAGCATTATTTCCAGGCCCAGCGCCCGTACCTGGACCCCGAGCTGGACCTGCAACGGGTCGCCGACGAAAGCGGCTACAGCCGCAACCAGATTTCCTACCTGCTTAACCAGGTGCTTGGCCAAAGCTTCTACCGCTACGTCAACCAGGCACGCCTGCAACACCTGATGAGCAGCCTGGACAATAGCTGCGTCGCGGCGCCCGTCGATGAACTGGCGTTCAACGCCGGCTTCAATTCGCTGTCGGCGTTCTACAAGTGCTTTCGCGAGCATACCGGCCTGTCGCCCAAGGCTTACCTCAAGCAAATTTCCCTGCGTGCACGCACGTAAGACAGCCCACGCCACGCTTCACTAGGATCGCCACAGACCCTCAGTGGATGTGGAGCACGACCCGATGCAACCTTTGCGCACGATCAGCCTGTGGATGGACCAGCTCGACGAGCCGTTGTGCGCGCGCCCGGCCCTGCGCCAGGACCTGGACCTCGACGTGTGCATCATCGGTGCCGGCTATACGGGGCTGTGGACGGCCTACTACCTCAAGCGCCAGGCGCCGCAGCTGAACATCGCGGTGATCGAGGCCAACATCGCCGGCTTCGGCGCCTCCGGACGCAATGGCGGCTGGCTGATGGGCAACCTGCTGGGCGAGGACCGCCTGCTGGCCACGCTCTCGCCGCAGCAACGGCGTGAAAGCATCGACCTGCTGCACGGCATCCCCGACGAAGTCCACGACGTGCTCCTGCGCGAAGGCATCGCCTGCGACTACCGCAAAGGCGGAGTGCTCTACTGCGCCGCCCGCTACCCGGAACAGGAACGCGGCCTGCGCGCCTGGCTCGACAACCTCTACCGCCAGGGCATGAATGAAGACGATTACCGCTGGCTGCGCCCCGAACAACTGGATGCCCAGCTGAAGGTAAGCAACCCCTACGGCGCCCTCTACAGCCCGCACGTCGCCACGATTCAACCGGCCAGGCTGGTGCGTGGCCTGGCACGGACGGTCGAGGCTATGGGCGTGCCGATCTACGAGAACACGCCAGCCATTGACTGGCAGACCGGCGAAGTGCGCACCCCGTTGGCACGTATCCGCAGCCACTGGGTGGTGCCGGCCGTGGAAGGCTACGCCGCCAGCCTGCCACCGCTCGGGCGGCACCAGCTGCCGGTACAGAGCCTGCTGGTGGCCACCGAGCCGCTGCCGGAGTCGACATGGGAGCAGATCGGCCTGAGCCAGGGCCAGGCCTTCAGCGAAAACAGCCGCCAGGTCACCTATGGCCAGCGCAGCGCCGACAACCGCCTGGTGTTCGGTGCCCGCGGCGGCTACCGCTTCGGTGGCCGCCTGCGCGAGGACTTCACCCTGACCACCGACGAGGTGGAGCTGCGCCGCTACCTGTTCGGCGAACTGTTCCCACAGCTCAAGCACGTACGCATCACCCACTCCTGGGGTGGCAACCTCGGCATGGCCCGGCGCTTCCGCCCGCACATGCTCTGCGACCGCCAGCGCGGTATCGCCCTGGCCGGCGGTTATGGCGGCGAAGGCGTCGGCGCCACCAACCTCGGTGGACGTACCCTGGCCGCGCTGATCCTCGGCCAGCACAACGAACTGACCGCGCAGCCCTGGGTGCACGACAACCGCCCGCTGTCGAGCCTGGCCAGCTGGCCGCCCGAGCCGTGCCGCTGGCTGGGCTACAACGCGATCATCCAGAGTTTCGTCCACGAGGACCGGACCCTCGCCAACCCGACCAGCGCCCCCTGGCGGCGGCGCCTGGCCAGTGGGTTGGCCGATTTCATGGAAGGCTTCATGCACTGACTTCCCCTCACCACCACACAGGATCCACCGGTCATGAGCATCACCCAGTTCAAACACACCGACAGCGTCATCCTGGACAGCAGCACTCCGGTCGCCGTGCCCCTTGGCGAGCCGGTCGCAGTCACCTCGGTCACCTGCGTCGAGCGCAGCGACGGCGTCGAGACCGGCATCTGGGAATGCACCCCGGGGCGCTGGCGGCGGCAGATCGTGCAGCAGGAGTTCTGCCATTTCATCAAGGGCCGCTGCACCTTCACTCCCGACGGTGGCGAGCCCCTGGTCATAGAAGCCGGAGACGCCCTGATGCTACCGGCCAACAGCCTCGGCACCTGGGATATCCAGGAGACCGTGCGCAAGACCTACGTCCTCATTTTCTGATCCGCTGATCGCCTGCCTTCGATAACAACAGACAAAGCAAGGTAACCCCGACATGCGCACCCTCCTTCTCGCTCCTCTGATGCTGGCCACCAGCGTTGCCAGTGCCGCCGACTCGGTGAAGATCTACAACTGGTCGAGCTACATCGCCCCGGACACGCTGAAGCACTTCCAGCAAACCACCGGCATCAATCCCACCTACGACGTGTTCGACAGCAACGAGACCCTCGACGGCAAGCTGATGACCGGCAACTCCGGCTACGATGTGGTGTTCCCCTCCAACCACTTCATGGCCCGGCAGATCCAGGGCAAAGCCCTGAAGCAGCTGGACAAGTCGCAGTTGCCCAACTGGAAGAACCTCAACCCGGTGTTGCTCAAGGCCCTGGAGGTCAACGACCCGGGCAACCAGTACGGCTTCCCGTACCTGTGGGGCAGCACCGGCATCGGCTACAACATCGACAAGGTCAAGGCGGTGCTCGGCGACAATGCGCCCATCGATTCGTGGGACCTGTTCTTCAAGCCCGAATACCTCGCCAAGCTCAAGAGTTGCGGCGTGGCGGTGCTGGACAACGGCCCCGAGCTGCTGCCGATCGCCCTGCACTACCTGGGCCTGCCGCACCATAGCCAGAACACGGCGGACTACGACAAGGCCAAGGCGTTGCTGATGAAGGTGCGCCCGTACATCAGCTACTTCCACTCCTCGAAGTACACCGGCGACCTGGCCAATGGCGACGTGTGCCTGGTGGTGGGTTTCTCGGGCGACGTGCTGCAGGCGAAGAACCGTGCCGAGGAGGCGAAGAACGGGGTGAAGGTGGGCTACTCGATCCCGAAGGAAGGCGCGCCGATGTGGTTCGACATGGTGGCCATGCCGGCCGATGCGCCTGACGAGAAAGCCGGATATGCGTACATGAACTACCTGTTGCAGCCGGAGGTGATGGCCAACATCAGCAACTTCGTGCAGTACGCCAATGGCAACCAGCAGGCGGATGCGCTGGTGGACCCGGCGCTGAAGGGCAACACGATGATCTACCCGAGTGACGACGTGATGGGCAAGTTGTATGCGCTGGAGGCCATGCCGGCGAAGATCGACCGCATCAGGACGCGGATCTGGACCAGCATAAAAGCCGGCAACTGACACTCGGCAGTTACAAGCTTGAAGCTGCAAGCGACAAGAAAAAGGCGGGCCTTTCCGGGCCCGCCTCTTCTTGAAGTTCGCAGCTTGCAGCTGCTCTTAGTGGTGCTCGCGGGTCGCGCGGAATTTCACATCCGGCCAGCGTTCTTCCATCAGCGCCAGGTTGACCCGGGTCGGGGCCAGGTAGGTCAGGTGACCACCGCCGTCGATGGCCAGGTTCTCCACCGCCTTGTTCTGGAATTCCTCGAGCTTCTTCTTGTCGTCGCAGCTGATCCAGCGCGCCGACCAGACGGTGATCGGCTCATAGGCGCACTCGACCTTGTACTCTTCCTTCAGGCGGCTGGCGACCACGTCGAACTGCAGCACACCGACCGCGCCGAGGATGATGTCGTTGCTGCGCTCGGGGAAGAACACCTGGGTCGCGCCCTCTTCGGCCAGCTGCTGCAGGCCCTGGCGCAGCTGCTTGGATTTCAGCGGGTCCTTCAGGCGCACGCGGCGGAACAGCTCCGGGGCGAAGTGCGGAATACCGGTGAAGCCCAGCGCCTCGCCTTCGGTGAAGGTGTCGCCGATCTGGATGGTGCCGTGGTTGTGCAGGCCGATGATGTCGCCGGCATAGGCCTCCTCCAGTTGCTCGCGCTCGGAGGAGAAGAAGGTCAGGGCATCACCGATGCGCACGTCCTTGCCAGTGCGCACGTGGCGCATCTTCATGCCCTTCTCGTACTTGCCCGAGCAGATACGCATGAAGGCGATACGGTCACGGTGTTTCGGGTCCATGTTCGCCTGGATCTTGAACACGAAGCCGGTGAATTTCTCTTCCACCGGTTCCACGGTGCGCTCGCGGGCGACACGGGCCAGTGGGCGCGGCGCCCAGTCGACAACCGCGTCGAGCACATGGTCGACACCGAAGTTGCCCAATGCGGTACCGAAGAACACCGGGGTCAGCTGGCCATTGATGAACGCGTCCTGGTCGAACTCGTGGCAGGCGCCCTGCACCAGCTCGAGTTGTTCGAGGAAACGGTCGTATTCATCACCCAGGTGGGCGCGGGCTTCATCGGAGTCGAGCTTCTCGATGATCTTCGCTTCGGTGCGCTCGTGGCCATGCCCCGGCGTGTAGACGATGATGTAGTCGCCGGCCAGGTGATACACGCCCTTGAAATCACGGTAGCAACCGATCGGCCAGGTGATCGGCGCGGCCTTGATCTTCAGCACCGCCTCGATTTCGTCGAGCAGTTCGATCGGGTCGCGGATGTCCCGGTCGAGTTTGTTGATGAAGCTGACGATCGGCGTATCGCGCAGGCGGCACACGTCCATCAGGGCAATGGTGCGCGGCTCGACGCCTTTACCGCCGTCGAGCACCATCAGCGCCGAGTCCACCGCGGTCAGGGTGCGATAGGTGTCTTCCGAGAAGTCTTCGTGGCCGGGGGTGTCGAGCAGATTGATCATATGCTCGCGGTAGGGGAACTGCATCACCGAGGTAGTGATGGAGATGCCGCGCTGCTTCTCCATTTCCATCCAGTCGGAGGTGGCGTGGCGGTCGGACTTGCGCGACTTCACGGTACCGGCGACGGCAATGGCCTTGCCCATCAGCAGGAGCTTCTCGGTGATGGTGGTCTTACCGGCGTCGGGGTGGGAAATGATTGCGAAAGTGCGGCGCTTCGCGACTTCGGCGGCCTGGTTGGTCATGGGAAATCGCCTGACTGGGGATTCAAAAAGGGGCGATATCATACCTGAAGTCGGGCGTCAGGCCAAAACAAGCCCCAACGGTTCGACCCAATTCGTCCCTGCCGCATTGGTTAACCATCAACAAGCGAATCGCCGGCAAGCCCCTCGATGGTTATAGGAGCTCGGCCAGGCAGATGAACGACCAGCTCCAGTCTTCCCCCCATGGCTTCCAGATAGTCACGCAACGTAGAGATCAACATATCGCTACGGTTCTCGAACCTGGAAACATTGCCCTGACGAACGTCGAGGCGCTCGGCCATGCTTTCCTGGGTGATCTCGAGTTGTTTACGCAAGGCCTGAAGCGTCATTTCCTCACGAATCAGTTCGCGACCACGCTCCTCGATTCTTGCCCTGCGCTCAGGCGTCAGCTCGTTCATCACGTCTTCAAGCGTCTTGTACATTTCTCAACCTCTGGACAAATGTCGATCAAACCGTTCATCGGCACGGGTAATCAGGCTTCCATAAAATCTACGCTCATTGATACCAGCCTTGTCCCCCGCAACGAGCAACAACGCAGAGCGCGAACGATCGAAAGCGAATGCGACTCGCCATACACCGCCATCTGCGTTGAACCTCAACTCTTTCATGTTCGAATGCCTCGAGCCTTTCAGCGTGTCCACATGCGGACGCCCCAATGCGGGGCCAAAATGCTTGAGCAGATGAAGCTGCGCCAGCAATTCATCCTGTACCACCTCGGTCAACACCTGTAGCTCGGAATTGAACTCCCGGCACATTCCAATAGACCACCCCATTAAAATACCTCCAAGGGAATATCCCCTCAAGCGCATATCAAGAATATTCGAGAAGAAATTCTGAACATCTGCAAGATGCCTCGATAGCAGGTACTTCAACGTCTCAACGTAATATTCACGCTTGATTTTCGCGTGAAATTTCCTACACACCAGTGATTAACACTGGCCAAATGCCGCCCCAGATGGGAACCTTTACGCCCACGGAGACGTCCACTCCCCTGCAAGCCGCTTCGCTTCAGGGCTGGTTTTACCTGCTTCACGAGCCCGACGGGGTTCGGCTCATGGCCTGATGCCGCGCATCGGGCTGCTACTCGCGACCACGCTGCCCGCCGCCAGGAATGGCCGGCCGCACGGGGGTGTGATCGCCGACTATAAAAAAGGAGTCCGCCTGTGGCTGCACGCTACGGAAAAGGGCTGTTGGGATGGGCCGCCGTGCTCGTCATCCTGGCCCTGCTGATCCACTGGATCGGCATCGACACGATCGCCCGCTACCGCGACGATCTTGGGTTCTACCTGCAAGCGCACCTGGTCCTGGTGCTGGCTTCGATGGCGGCGGCGCTGGCCGTGGGCATCCCCGCCGGCATTGCCTTGAGTCGACCGCACCGGGTCGACAAGGCCGAGCGCTTCATGCAGTTGTTCAACGTTGGCAACACCATTCCTCCCCTGGCCGTTCTGGCCATCGCCCTGAGTATCCTGGGCATCGGCGCAGGTCCTGCGATCTTCGCACTGTTCCTCGCCTCCCTCCTGCCCATCGTGCGCAACACCTACGAGGGCCTGAAAAACGTCCCCGCCTCGCTCAAGGAAGCCGCCACCGGTATCGGCATGACCCCGCGCCAGCAACTCTGGCAGGTAGAGCTGCCAAACGCCGTGCCGATCATCGTCGGCGGCGTGCGCGTGGCCCTGGCACTGAACGTGGGCACCGCGCCCCTGGCGTTCCTGATCGGCGCCAACAGCCTGGGCAGCCTGATCTTCCCCGGCATCGCCCTGAACAACCAGCCGCAGCTGCTGCTCGGCGCCGCCTGCACGGCGTTGCTGGCCCTGGCGCTCGATGCGTTGGTGAGTTTCTCCAGCAAGCGCTGGCTGGAACGTGGCCTGGCCCAATAAGAAGAGGCAAAGCATGAAGAAGACAATCGCCTTGTTCCTGGGCGCGGCCCTGCTTTGCGCAGGCGTTGCCCAGGCCGCGGAAAAACCACAGATCCGCATCGGCGCCCGGGTGTTCACCGAACAGACCGTGCTCGCCGAGATCACCGCCCAGCACCTGCGCGCCAACGGCTTCGAGGTGCGGGTGACCACCGGCCTGGGCAGCAACATCGCCCGCCAGGCCCAGGAAACCGGCCAGCTCGACCTGATGTGGGAATACACCGGCGTATCGCTGGTCTCGTACAACCATATCGACGAGCGCATGCCCGACGCCGCAACCACCTATGCGCGAGTGAAAGAGCTCGACGCGAAAAAGGGCCTGGTCTGGCTGACTCCGTCGAAGTTCAGCAACACCTACGCCCTGGGCCTGCCAAAGGCAGTCGCCGCGGCCTACCCGCAGATCAACTCGATCAGCGACCTCAACCAGGTGCTGCATGACGAAGCCGACCGCCACCACCTGGTGGCGCTGGACACCGAGTTCGCCAACCGCCCGGATGGCCTGGTCGGCCTGCGCGAGCTGTACGAGCTGCCGCTGGACCGGCGCAACATCCGCCAGATGGACGGAGGCCTGGTGTACACCGCCATGCGCAACAACCAGGTGTTCGCCGGCCTGGTCTACACCACCGACGGGCGCCTGAACGCGTTCGACCTCAAGCTGCTGGAAGACGACAAGCACTATTTCCCCGACTACACCGCCGCCCCGGTGCTGCGCCAGGCCGTGCTCGACGCCCATCCTCAGCTGGCCACCCTGCTCAAGCCGCTGGCCGAACAGCTGGACGACGAGACCATGCGCCAGCTCAACGCCAAGGTCGATGTCGAGCACCAGAGCCCGACGGTGGTGGCCGCCGCGTTCCTGCGTGAGCACCCACTCAGCGAGGTACAGCCATGAACCTGCTCGACACCTTCGTCCACCTCGACTGGGCACAGGTCCTGCAACTGACCTGGCAGCACATCATGCTGGTCGGCATCGCGGTGGGCCTGGCGATCCTTGTCGGCGTGCCGCTGGGCATCCTGATGACCCGCTTCCCGGTGTTCGCCGGCCCGCTGCAGGCCAGCGCCACCGTGCTGCTGACCATCCCCTCGATCGCCCTGTTCGGCTTGCTGCTGCCGTTCTACTCGAAGTTCGGCCAGGGCCTGGGGCCACTGCCGGCGATCACTGCAGTGTTCCTTTATTCACTGCTGCCGATCCTGCGCAACACCTACCTGGCCCTGACCAACGTCGAGCCCGGTATCCGTGAAGCCGCACGCGGCATCGGCATGACCTTCGGCCAGCGCCTGCGCATGGTCGAGTTGCCCATCGCCGTGCCGGTGATCCTCGCCGGCGTGCGCACCGCCGTGGTGATGAACATCGGCGTGATGACCATCGCCGCGACCATCGGCGCCGGCGGCCTGGGCGTGCTCATTCTTACCTCCATCAGCCGCAGCGACATGTCGATGCTGCTGGTCGGCGCGGTGCTGGTCAGCCTGCTGGCGATCATCGCCGACCTGATCCTGCAAGCCCTGCAACGTGCCCTGACTCCAGAAGGACTGCGCTCATGATCGAACTGAAGAACCTCAGCAAGACCTTCAACGTCAACGGCAAGGACGTCAAAGCCGTCGACGCGGTAAGCCTCACCGTCAACGAAGGCGAAATCTGCGTGTTCCTCGGCCCCTCCGGCTGCGGCAAGAGCACCACGCTGAAGATGATCAACCGCCTGATCACCCCGACCTCAGGGCAAGTGTTCATCAATGGCGAGGACACCACCGGCCTGGACGAGGTGACCCTGCGCCGGCACATCGGCTACGTGATCCAGCAGATCGGCCTGTTCCCCAACATGACCATCGAGGAGAACATCACCGTGGTCCCGCGCTTACTCGGCTGGGACAAGCAGCGCTGCCACGATCGCGCCCGCGAGCTGATGAGCATGATCAAGCTCGAGCCCAAGCAGTACCTGCAGCGCTACCCGCGTGAACTGTCCGGTGGCCAGCAGCAACGCATCGGCGTGATCCGCGCCCTGGCCGCCGAGGCCCCGGTGCTGCTGATGGACGAGCCGTTCGGCGCGGTCGACCCGATCAACCGCGAGATGATCCAGAACGAGTTCTTCGAGATGCAGCGGGCCCTGAACAAGACGGTGATCATGGTCAGCCATGACATCGACGAGGCCATCAAGCTGGGCGACAAGATCGCCATCTTCCGCGCCGGCAAGCTGTTGCAGCTGGATCACCCGGACACCCTGCTGGCACACCCGGTGGACGATTTCGTCAGCAACTTCGTCGGTCAGGACAGCACGCTCAAGCGCCTGCTGCTGGTGCGTGCCGAGGATGCCGCGGACAACGCACCATCGGTGAGTCCGGAAACACCGGTGAGCGATGCGCTGGAACTGCTGGACGAGCATGACCGCCGTTACGTGGTGGTGACCGATGCGCAGAATCGCGCGCTGGGTTATGTGCGCCGCCGCGACATGCACCGCCAGCAGGGCACGTGCGCGGATTTCCTGCGTCCGTTCAATGCCACGGCGGCGCACGATGAGCACCTGCGCATCCTGCTGTCGCGCATGTACGAGTTCAATCGGGCGTGGTTGCCGGTGCTGGATGCCGAACAGGTGTTCCTGGGAGAGGTGACACAGGAGTCGATTGCGGCGTACCTGAGTTCTGGGCGCTCGCGCGGGGCGAAGACCTCGATCGTGTCGCCGGCGCAGGCAGTGATTTCCTGAGCCGGCCTCATCGCGGATGAATCCGCTCCTACAGGTAGGAGCGGATTCATCCGCGATAAAGGCGACGCGCTATCAGAACCCTACACTGGCCTGCACATAGAACGTGCGCGGCTCACCCACATAGATTCCCGCGTTGTTGTCGCTTGAGCGGGTGAAATACTGCTTGTCGAACAGGTTCTTCACCCCGGCGGCCAGCTTCAGGTTCGACAGCTGCGGCCCGAACGCATAGCCACCCCGGGCATGCCAGGTGACGTAGCCCGGAATGTCGCCATACTGCCCGTCGGCGCTCGGCTGGGTGATGTAGTTGCCGTTGAAGCTGCCATCGGCGTTCATCCCGGTACCCGGCGCGCGCTGCTTCGACTGGGCGTAGGCATCCAGGTTCCAGGTCCAGCGGTTGACCTCGTAGCGCACGCCGGCGGTGGCCACCTGGCGCGAATAGAACGGCAGGTCACGCCCCTTGAAACCAGGGATCTCGCCCTCGTAGGTGGCACGGGTGTAGGTGTAGCCAGCATTCACCGACAGCCCCTGCAGGCGTGGGTCCAGGCCGGACAGGTCGTAGCGCGCCGAGGCCTCGATGCCCTGGTGCTTGGTCGCCCCCAGGTTGGTCCAGCCGACATCGTTGCTGATGTACTGCAGCTCATCGTCGAAGTCGATGTAGAAGGCTGTCAGCTCACCGGCCCAGTTGCCGTTGTCATAGCGCGTACCAATTTCGTAGGTCTTGGCCTTCTCCGGCTCCAGGCCGTTTGCCGTGCTGTCGCCGACGCCGCCCTGGCCCAGCTGGAAGTACTGCAGGCTGCCGAACGAGGTCTCGTAGTTGGCGAACAGCTTCCACGCATCGGACAGGTGGTACATCACGCTCAGCGCCGGCAGCGGTTCGTTGCTGGTGATGCTGCGGTTCTTCTCCGGCACTGGGCGATAGTTGGCGTCCATCACCGGGCGGTCGCGCCAGTCGGTGTTGATGTGCTCGAAGCGGATGCCCGGGGTGATGGTCCAGTTGCCGACGTCGATCTTGTCGTCGATATAGTAGGCGCTGGCCTCGGTGCCACCGCTGCGGTCCTGGAACACATGGCCGTCGGAGGTCGGGGTCACGGTCGGCACGTTGTCGACCAGCGCCAGGCGGGTGGACTGCTCGCGCATCGCTTCCTTCAGATAGCGATAGCCGACGCTGACTTCCTGGGTGGTCGGGCCGACGAAGAAGATCCGCGACAGACGTGGCTCGATGGCGAAGGTGTGATAGTTGCGCGGGTACGACGACAGGGTCTTCTGGTCGCGGGCGGCGATGGCGCTGCCACGGAAGCTGTCGGTGTAGTAAGTCAGCACCTCGAACTGGGTGGCGTCGTCGATCTGTCGCTGCCACTTGAACGACACGTCCTTGCGGCGGCCGCTGAAGTAGTCGTAGTCGCGCACCGACTGGTAGGGGTTGTGATCGTACTGCGCCTGGGTCAGGCCACCCGGCATGTCGGCGCGGCCGTCGTAGTAGTGGAAATTGAGCCAGAACTCGTCGACATCGGTCGGTGCCCAGTGGGTCTTGAGCATCACGTCGTCGATATCGTTGTCGTTGTTGCTTTCGCGATAGCCATCGCCATTCACGCCGGTATACAGCAACGCCACGCCCATGCCGTTGTCGGCGGTGCCGCCGACGAAGGCCGACTCGGTGTGCTTCCAGCCGCCATCGCGCGAGGTCTCGAGGGTGGTCGACAGCTCGCCGCTGGCCTTCTCGGGTATCGCCCGGGTGACGAAGTTGATTACCCCACCGACGTTCTGCGGGCCATAGCGCACGGAGCCTGCACCACGGACCACGTCGATGCTGTCGAGGTTGCCCGAGGAGATCGGCGCCATCGACAGCTGTGGCTGGCCGTAGGGGGCGAAGGCCGCCGGAATGCCATCGATCAGCACGGTCGAACGCGGCGACAGGCGCGACGTCAGGCCACGCACGCCGACATTCAGCGACAGGTCGCTGCCACCGGTGCCGTTGGAATCCTGCACCTGCACGCCCGGGATACCGCGCAGGGCGTCACGCACGTTCATCGTGCCCTTCTCCACCATCGCTTCACGGCGTACCACGGTGCGCGCGCCCGGGTGGTTCTGCACCACGCTCTGGTCGGCGTCGCCCAGCCAGTCCCCGACCACCTTGATATCGGTGGGCGCCAGCTCCAGGCTGCCGGTGGTCAGGGTACCGGCGGCCTGGGCCGGCTTGACCACCACGGTGTCCGCGGACTGCTCGAAGGTCAGCCCGCTACCTTGCAGCAGTTGCTGCAGGGCCTGCTCCGGCGCCAGGTTGCCGGACACCGCCGGGGCCTGCTTGCCGTCCACCAGCTCGGGGCTGAAGAACAGTTGCAGGTTGGTCTGCTGGCCCAACTGCTTGAGTGCGCCCGCCAATGGCTGGGCCTGGATCTGGATGGTATCGGCGTAGCTGTTGCCGGCGGCGGCGCTGACCGCCAGGGCCAGCGCCAGGCGGCGCAGCTGGAGAAGGGGATTATTGTTGTTCACGTCTTCGATGGGTCCTGAGAGTCGGGATAAACGCCAACCGCATGCAAATGGAAATGCTTGGCAGTTGCAGCTGGCGGGGAAGACGAACGAACGGAAAAAAACCTGAATCTATTTCAGAACAATTTCGCTGGAGCCGTCTGCAAGGTTCTTCACGCGCACCGGCAGTATGCTCGGCAAGGCCCGCAACAGGGCGTCCGGGTCGTCGGTGCTGAAGGTGCTCGACAGGCGCAGAGCAGCGGCCTTGCCGGACGCCACATGCAAAGGTCGGGCGCGGTAGCGCGAAACCTCCGCCACTACGTCGCTCAGCGGCGCGTTGTCGAAGACCAGCTTGCCCTGGCGCCAGGCGGTCAGCGCCTTGGCATCGATGGCATAGGGCGCGGCGACCTTGCCCTGCGCATCGATATGCGAACCCTGGCCGGCAGTGAGCAGCGCCAGCGACTCGGCTGCGCCCTGTACCTTGACCGAACCCTGCTCCACCGCCACGCGGGTGCTGTTCGGATCCTGGCGTACATCGAAGCGGGTGCCGGTGACGGTGACATCGCCCTGGGCAGTGCTCACCACGAAGGGGCGGTCACTGTCGTGCGCGACGATGAACATCGCCTCGCCCGCGCCCAGGCGCACATGGCGCTGCCCCGCAGAGAACATCACCTGCACCTGGGTGGCACTGTTGAGTTCCAACTGTGAACCGTCCGGCAACTCGACCTGACGCCGCTCGCCCAGGGCCGTGCTCAACGTGTCCTGGTGGTTGAGCTGCTGATACTGCCAACCTGTCCAACCCAGCCCCAGCGCGACCACCGCCACGCCGGCCGCCAAAGCCTGGCGCAGCAGACGGCGGCGCGGAAGCTGGCGCACCGGCTCGGGCTGGCACAGCGCTTCGAGGTGTTGACGCGGAATGAAGTCGGCGGCGCGCCACAGTTGCGCCAGGCGCTCGTACTCTTGCCGATTTGAGGGGTGCTGCGCCAACCACGCCTGCAATGCCGCGTGCACGGCTTTGTCGTGCGGCGCGTCCTGAGCGCGGGCGAACCAGCAGGCCGCCTGCTCGCCCACGGGATCGGGCACGTGCTGTTTCATCGAAGGGGTCTCCTGACTCATCTGGCCGACACATCCAGGTGCTCACGCAGATGTCGGAGCGTGCGGATCATATACTTTTCGACCATGTTCTTGGTCAAACCCATGCGCTCGGCAATTTCGGCCTGGGTCAGGCCCTCGAGCTTCTGCCAGATGAACACCCTGCGGCAATTCAGCGGCAGCTCGGCCAGCGCACGCTCGACGCTGTCGGCCAGTTCCAGGGCGTGCACATACGCTTCCGGGTCGTCCCCTGCGGCCATATCACCTGTGAAGGCCTCAAGCTCCAGGGCCTGGCGCCGGTCCTCGCGGCGAAAGCCGTCGACGGCGATGTTGCGGGCGGTCTGGTGCAGATAGGCGCGTGGCTGCTCGACCTGCTCGCGCGGGTTTTCCAGCACCCGCACAAAGGCATCGTGGGTGAGGTCCTCGGCCTGCTGTCGACTGCGCAGTTTGCGCGTCCAGGTGCCGATCAGCTCTTGGTAATGGTCGAGGAAGCCTTTGGGTCCGGACACGGTCGGGGTCGTCAGGGAGGCAGATGAGGTCGCGAATAGTAATGTTTCTCATCAAGGACGGCAATCGACATGTCCCTTGCACGACCAATGGCCCAGATAGGCTCTGCGTAACAAAAAATTTATGGCCAATTTCGCGGTAAAGACCAGGCTGAGCATGTGGCCATAAATTTGAACACCCTGTGTTCATTCGCCCTCCTGCCTCAGCCAACGACAAACGGTCACCAACAGGTTCATCCGCCCTTTCGCAGCGAAACCAGAGCCATCATGCAAAGAATGAAGCTATCAACCGATCGCAGCCAGATCGCCACCTATTCCACAATTTTTTACGCTCATGGTCTTTTCCTGAACCTACCTGGTTCACATCGGTCGGTTATCGCAACGGCAGGCCGCCGGCACACGACGAATGCCCTCGGATTGCCTGTTGATATTGGCGTTTTCACACCCTAAAGTGCGCGCCGAACGTCCATGCTGGAAACGATCCATCCGGCTCAAGTACTGACGACGAGACAGCAAGGTCACCCGCCTTTATCCCGGCACGGCTGACCTTTTTGCTTTCGGCGACATGCCTTGGGAAGTAGGCGAACCAAAGTGGGGATACGGAGGACGTTCAGTTGCTGCCACTTATCTTTTCAGTTTGCCCATGGAGCCCCTGAGCATGTCGATCCAGGTCGAAGACTACTTTGCGCGTGACACCTTCCAGAAAATGAAGGCGTTCGCCGACAAGCAGGAAACCCCGTTCGTTCTCATCGATACCCAGATGATCAGCCAGGCCTATGACGACCTGCGCGCCGGGTTCGAATTCGCCAAGGTCTACTACGCGGTCAAGGCCAACCCGGCGGTCGAGATCATCGACCTGCTGAAGGAAAAAGGCTCGAGCTTCGACATCGCCTCGATCTATGAACTGGACAAGGTGCTCGGCCGTGGCGTCAGCGCCGACCGTATCAGCTACGGCAACACCATCAAGAAGTCCAAGGACATCCGCTACTTCTACGAGAAAGGCGTGCGCCTGTACGCCACCGACTCCGAGGCCGACCTGCGCAACATCGCCAAGGCCGCGCCGGGCTCGAAAGTCTATGTGCGTATTCTCACCGAAGGCTCCACCACCGCCGACTGGCCACTGTCGCGCAAGTTCGGCTGCCAGACCGACATGGCCATGGACCTGCTGATCCTCGCCCGCGACCTGGGCCTGGTGCCCTACGGCATCTCCTTCCACGTCGGCTCGCAACAGCGCGACATCAGCGTGTGGGACGCAGCCATCGCCAAGGTCAAGGTGATCTTCGAGCGCCTCAAGGAAGAAGACGGCATCGAGCTGAAGCTGATCAACATGGGCGGCGGCTTCCCGGCCAACTACATCACCCGCACCAACAGCCTCGAGACCTACGCCGAAGAGATCATCCGCTTCCTCAAGGAAGACTTCGGTGACGACCTGCCGGAAATCATCCTGGAGCCTGGCCGTTCGCTGATCGCCAACGCCGGCATCCTGGTCAGTGAAGTGGTGCTGGTGGCGCGCAAGTCTCGTACTGCCGTCGAGCGCTGGATCTACACCGACGTGGGCAAGTTCTCCGGCCTGATCGAAACCATGGACGAAGCCATCAAGTTCCCGATCTGGACCGAAAAGAAAGGCGAAACCGAAGAAGTCGTCATCGCCGGCCCGACCTGCGACAGCGCCGACATCATGTACGAAAACTACAAGTACGGCCTGCCGCTGAACCTGGCCATCGGTGACCGCCTGTACTGGCTGTCGACCGGTGCCTACACCACCAGCTACAGCGCGGTGGAGTTCAACGGCTTCCCGCCGCTGAAAGCCTACTACCTGTAACTCGAGGCGTCACTTGGGGCTGCTACGCAGCCCATCGCCGGCAAGCCGGCTCCCACAGGGATCGCGCAGTTCTGAGACCTGCGCTGAACCTGTGGGAGCCGGCTTGCCGGCGATGGGCCGCAAGGCGGCCCCTACTTGCTCGTGGCAGCGGTCTCGCGCAGAGGCCCGCACGATCAGGCTCAGTCTTCCCGCCGTTCGATCTCCTCGGCATAACGCGCCGCAAAGGCCATCAATGCTGGCCCCGCCCCCTGCAACGTCACCAGCGCACTGCGCAGGAAATTCAGGTTGCCCTCGACCCTGGCCCGGTCCAGCCACGGCCCGGCCTCGGCTATCTGCCCCCGCTCGACCAGCACCAGCGCCAGGCTGAACATCCCGCGGAAATCCCCCGCCTCGGCTGAACGGCGATACCAGCGCATGGCCCGCACCGGGCTCGCAGCGGTGGCAATGCCCTGCTCCAGATACCGCCCATACAGGTTCATCGACTTGGCATGCCCCAGCTGCGCGGCTTTCTCGTAGCACATCAACGCCTGGGCCTGGCTGGCCGCCACCCCACGACCGGTGGCCAGCAGGTTGGCCAGGTTGTACATCCCCCAGTCCAGCCCGGCGTCGGCCGCCCGGGCATAGTGAATGGCCGCCTGGGCGAGATCCACCTCGCCACCCCAGCCATGCTCGAGGCAACGGCCAAGCATGTTGTGGGCCATGGCACTGCCACCCTGGGCGGCAATGGCGAACCAACGCCGGGCCACGTTGGCATCCTCTTCGATACCGCGCCCATCGAGCAGGATCTGCCCAAGCAACAGCTGCGCCTCGACCGCCCCTTGCCCCGCCGCCGTCAGGATCGCCTGCGCGGCCTGTCCCGGGCTGTGCTCGAGCATCGCCTTCAGCCCGGCCACATCCACCACTTCCTCACGACGCAATTGATAAGACACGGCTCAGACCTCGGCCCAGCGGCGCAGCAGGTTGTGGTAGGTGCCCGTCAGTTGCAGCAGCGACGGGTGCTCCGGCACATCGGCGCCGAGCTGACGGATGGCATTGTCCATCTCGAACAGCAAGGTGCGCTGGCTGTCCTCGCGCACCAGGCTCTGGGTCCAGAAGAACGCCGCATAGCGCGCCCCGCGGGTGACCGGGTTGACCTTGTGCAGGCTGGTGCCGGGGTACAGCACCAGGTCGCCGGCGGCCAGCTTGACCTGCCGCACGCCATAGGTGTCCTGGATCACCAGCTCGCCGCCGTCATAGCTGTCCGGGTCGCTGAGAAACAGCGTCGAGGACAGGTCGGTACGCACGCGCTCCGGGCTGCCCTTGGGCTGGCGCAGAGCATTGTCGATATGGAAATCGAAACTGCCGCCCTCGCGATAGCAGTTGATCAGTGGCGGGAACACCTTGTGCGGCAGCGCCGCGGACATGAACAACGGGTTGCGCCACAGCCGCTCGATCAACGCACTGCCGATTTCCTTGGCCAGCGCATGCCCCTCGGGCAACTGCAGGTTGTGCTTGGCCTTGGCCGACTGGTATCCGGCGGTGATTTTGCCGTCGGCCCAGTCGGCCTGCTCCAGGGCTTCGCGAATGCGCAGGATTTCGTCGGCCTCGAACAGGCCTGGGATGTGAAGCAGCATGGCGACGGCACCAAGAGCGAAAGGGGCGTCAATGATATTGATTACCTTTTACCTACCACAAGCCCCTTTCTCCAGAGCGCGACGGATGAGACCGTAAAAACCGTAAGGCAAAATTGTAAAGAATGTAAATTCCTGGCGAATGGTAACGCTTCTCAATTGTTCCTTACATTCGCTTACATTAACATCCGCGGCCTTCATACCTTGGGGAAGGTCTACAACAATGCGTCACGTGCCATCTGCTGTGAGTTCACCACGACTGCTCGCCTCTGCCATCGGCATGGCGATCACCGCCACCTCGGCCTATGCCGCCGACCCGGCCGCCAGCAACGCCATCACCCTCGACGCCACCAGCGTCAATGGCAAGGCCGAACAGGCAAGCACCGAGTACAAGGTCGACAAGGCCTCGTCGCAGAAGTACACCGCGCCATTGGTGGACACGCCGCGCTCGATCACGGTGATTCCCCAGCAGGTGATCAAGGACACCAACGCCATGTCCCTGCAGGACGCCCTGCGCACGGTACCCGGGATCACCTTCGGTGCCGGCGAAGGCGGCAACCCGCAAGGCGATCGCCCCTTCATCCGTGGCTTCGACGCCCAGGGCGACACCTACCTGGACGGCGTGCGTGACACCGGCGCCCAGACCCGCGAAATCTTCGCCATCGAGTCTGTCGAAGTGGCCAAGGGACCGAACTCGGCCATTGGTGGTCGCGGTGCGGCCGGCGGCACCATCAACCTGGTGAGCAAGCGCGCGCACCTGGGCAACTCGCTGGACGGCGCCTGGACCTGGGGCAGCGACCAGACCCAGCGTTACACCTTCGATGGCAACTACCAGTTCAGCGACAGCGTCGCCGGGCGCCTGAACCTGATGACCCACGAGAGCAACGTCGCCGGCCGCGACAAGGTCAACTACGACCGCTGGGGCATCGCCCCGTCGCTGGCGTTCGGCCTGGGCACGCCGACCCGCGTCAACCTCGACTACTACCACCTGGAAAGCGACGACCTGCCGGACTCCGGCATCCCCTACAGCGTGCCATTGGCAGGCAGCGGAGCCCGTACCTCTGCCCATCCGGACAAACCGGTGGACGGCGGCGACAGCGACAACTTCTACGGCCTGACCGGCCGCGACTTCCGCAAGACCCGTGTCGATATCGCGACCTTCGCCATCGAGCACGACCTGTCCGACACGCTGACCCTCAAGAACACCCTGCGCCACGGCAACAGCATGCAGGACTACGTGCTGACCCAGCCCGACGACAGTGCCGGCAACGTCAACAACAACGGCGTCTGGCGTCGCGCCAACACCCGTGTGGGCAACACCGCCACCACCACCAACCAGACCGACCTGTTCGGCGAGTTCTACCTGGGCGGCCTGAAGAACAGCTTCTCCACCGGCGTCGAGTTCACCAAGGAAGAGTCCGACCGCCAGAGCTACACCGTCACCCCCAACAGCAAGCTCACCTGCACCGGGCCGGGCAGCGGCGGCAGTTGCACCTCGCTGGACAACCCGAACCCGGACGATGCCTGGGTCGGCACCGTCGCGCGCAACTACGCCGGCACCAAGACCAGCAGCAAGACCCGCGCACTATATGTCTTCGACACCCTGGAGCTGACCCCGCAGTGGCTGCTCAACATGGGCCTGCGCTATGACCACTTCGACACCGACTATCGTGGCTACAATGCCGACGGCAGTACCGCAGTGAGCACCAAAGGCGTACCCGCCAAGGGCCAGGACACCAGCGAATTCATCACCGGCCAGCTGGGCCTGGTGTGGAAGCCGGCCGACAACGGCAGCATCTATGTGTCCTACGCCACCTCGGCCACACCGCCTGGCGCCATGCTCGGCGAGGGCACCGAAGGCAACCCGCTGGGCAACACCACCGACCGCTCCGGCAACCTGCTCAACAGTGACATGGAGCCGGAAGAAACCACCAACTACGAAATCGGCACCAAGTGGGACCTGCTCGACCAGCGCCTGTCCCTGGCAGCGGCGCTGTTCCGCACCGAGAAGGAAAACGCCCGGGTGCAGGTCAACACCAACACCTACGAGAACGTCGGTGAAACCCGTGTGCAAGGCATCGAGCTGTCGGCCAGCGGCAAGCTGACCGACAAGTGGCAGGTGTTCGCCGGCTACACCTACATGCAGGCCCGCCAGATCGACGGTGGCCCGCTGGGCAAGGCGAACGACGGCAACCAGCTGCCCAACACGCCGAACAACAGCGCCAGCCTGTGGACCACCTACCAGCTGACGCCGAAGTTGACGGTCGGTGGCGGCGCCTTCTATGTAGACGACGTGTACGGCAGCGTGGCCAACACCACCATGGTCGACAGCTACGTGCGCTACGACGCCATGGCGGCCTACAAGCTGACCAAGAACATCGACCTGCAGTTGAACGTGCAGAACCTCACCAACGAGGTCTACTACGACAAGGCCTACTCCACCCACTTCGCCAACCAGGCGGCGGGACGCACGGCATTGCTGACCACCAGCGTCCACTTCTAAAAGCCGCACCCCAGGCCCCGTTCAATCGATTGAACGGGGCTTTTGCGTATCAAGGCATAATGCACGCCGCGCAGTTGCTGGCGGCAAGACAAGGTGATCGATGTGGTGAAGAAGACGCTGTTCCAATTGCACTGGTTCTTTGGCATCAGCGCCGGCCTGGTGCTGGCGCTGATGGGCATCACCGGCGCGATCTGGTCGTTCCAGGAAGAACTGCTGCGCGCGTTCAACGCCGAGGTGCTCAAGGTCGAGGTACGCCAGGAAGGCGTGCTGCCGCCGGCCGAGCTGGTGCGTCGGGTCGAGGCCGCGCAAGGCGACCAGGTCTCCATGCTCTGGGTCGATACCCGCGACGGCAACGCCGCGCGGATCTTCTTCTCCCCGGCGCCCGGCGAGCGCCGTGGCGCGCTGCGCTACGCCGACCCGTACACCGGCGAGCTCAAGGGTGAAGTCGCAGGCCTTGGCTTCTTCAACCTCATGCTCAACCTGCACCGGTTCCTGGCCATGGGCGACACCGGCCGGCAGATAACCGGCGCCTGCACCCTGATGCTGATCTTCTTCTGCCTCTCCGGGCTGTACCTGCGCTGGCCGCGCAAGGCCCTGAACTGGCGGACCTGGCTGACCCTCGACTGGGCCAGGAAAGGCCGTGCCTTCAACTGGGACCTGCATGCGGTGTTCGGCACCTGGTGCCTGCTGTTCTACCTGCTGTTCGCCCTGACCGGGCTGTTCTGGTCCTACGAGTGGTACCGCGAAGGCCTCAACCGCCTGCTGGCCGACCAGCCCGCGGCGGGCGAGCAGAAACGCGGCGAAGGCCGTGGCGGTCGTCATGGTCCGCCCAAAGTGGACAAGAACGCCCCGCCACGGGTGGTGGACTATGACGCCATCTGGGCCAACCTCAAGGCAGCCGCAGGCCCGGACCTGGCCACCTACAACCTGCGCCTGCCGCCGGCCGGCAGCCAGCCCGCGACGCTGTTCTACCTGCTGCAAGGCGCCGAGCACGAGCGGGCCTTCAACACCCTGACCCTCGACCCGGCCAGCGGCCAGGTCAAGCGTCACGAACGCTATGCCGACAAGTCGTTCAAGGCGCAACTGCTGCAAAGCGTCTATGCCCTGCACGTCGGCGAATACTTCGGTCTGCCGGGGCGCATCATCGTCACCCTCGCCAGCCTGACCATGCCACTGTTCTTTGTCACCGGCTGGCTGCTGTACCTCGACCGTCGGCGCAAGAAACGCCAGGTACGCGCTGCCCGTGGCGCAGTGGCCGACCGGGGCAACGCTGGCGACAGCTGGCTGATCGGCTTCGCCAGCCAGAGCGGTTTCGCCGAACAACTGGCCTGGCAGAGCGCCGGCCAGCTGCAAGCCGCCGGCTTGCCGGTGCAGGTACGCCCGCTGGCCGAGCTGGGCGAAGCCCAATTGCGCCAGGCCAGCCGTGCCCTGTTCGTGGTCAGCACCTTCGGCGACGGCGAAGCCCCGGACAGCGCCCGCGGCTTCGAGCGCAAGGTGCTCGGCCAACCTTGGGCACTCGAGCATCTGGACTACGCCCTGCTGGCCCTGGGTGACCGCCAGTATCCGCACTTTTGCGGCTTCGCCCGCCGCCTCCAGGCCTGGCTTGGCGAGCGTGGCGCCACCTGCGCCTTCAGCCCGGTGGAAGTGGACAATGCCGACCCCACCGCGCTTCAACTGTGGCAACAGGAACTGACGCAACTGACCGGCGCCCGACCGATCGCCGCCTGGCAGCCGCCGAGCTTCGGCAACTGGCGTCTGCTGCGCCGTGAACTGCTCAACCCAGGTAGCGAGGGCGCGCCGGTCTACCTGCTGGGACTGCAGGCGCAAATGCCCGCAACCTGGGAAGCAGGCGACCTGATCGAGATCCTGCCGCGCAATGGCCAGCCCCGTGTCGATGCCTTCCTGGCAGGCCTGGGCCTCGATCCTCGCTGCCCGGTGCAGCTCGACGGCCTGCAGGAAAGCCTGGCGCAGGCCCTGGCCAGCCGCCAACTGCCGGTCGGCCGCGAACACCTGGTCGGCCTGCATGCCCAGGCGCTGATCGATGCCCTGATCCCGCTGACCGCTCGCGAATACTCGATTGCATCCATCGCCAGCGACGGCGTGCTGGAGCTGATCGTGCGCCAGGAGCGCCACGCCGATGGCAGCCTGGGCCTGGGTTCCGGCTGGCTGACCGAGTATCTGCCACTCGATGGCAGCGTCAGCGCACGCCTGCGTCGCAACAGCGGTTTCCACCTGCCCGGCGGATCGGCCCCTCTGGTGCTGATCGGTAACGGCACCGGCCTGGCTGGCCTGCGCAGCCTGCTCAAGGCGCGCATCGCGGCGGGAGAGCAGCGCAACTGGCTGCTGTTCGGTGAGCGCAACCGGGCGCACGATCTGCTGTGCGGTGAGGAACTGCAAGGCTGGGTGGCAAGCGGCGACCTGCAACGGCTGGACCTGGCTTTCTCGCGGGACCAGGCGCAGAAGATCTACGTGCAGGATGTGCTGTTGCAGCAGGCCGCCGAGTTCAAGCGCGGGGTCGATGACGGCGCCTGTGTGTACGTCTGCGGCAGTTTGCAAGGGATGGCGGCCGGGGTGGATGCGGCGCTGCAGGGAATTCTGGGCGAGGAGCGGGTGCAGCGGCTGATCGAGGATGGGCGCTATCGCCGGGATGTGTACTGATCAGACAGTCAGGTCAGCAATGCCGGCCTCATCGCCGGCAAGCCGGCTCCCACTCCGACCGCGCCGCCCTCAAGCCAAGCGCCGTCCCTGCGGGAGCTGCGGTTCGCCGCCGCGACTTGCCAGCGATGAGGCCCGCGCAGCAATCAATGCAATTCGAAGGTATCGGCATCCATATTGGCCGGGAACCGCGCCCGATACGCGGCCAGCTCCGCCGCCCGCAACACCACGGTGAACACACCGTCGGCCTCGCCCGCGCTGAGCAGGCTCTCACCCTGGAAGTCCAGCACCTGGCTGTCGCCGGAGTAGGCAAAGCCCTTGCCATCGGTGCCGATCCGGTTCACCGCTGCCACGAAGCACAGGTTCTCGATGCCCCGTGCCGGCAGCAGCCGGTTCCAGTGCAGGCGCCGCGCCGCCGGCCAGTTGGCGGTGTACAGCAGCAGGTCGGTGTCCTGCGCATCGCGACTCCACACCGGGAAACGCAGGTCGTAGCAGATCAGCGGGCGAATCCGCCAGCCCTTGAGCTCGAACTGCACCTGGCGCTCGCCCGGAGTGTAGTGCTTGTGCTCGCCGGCCATGCGGAACAGGTGGCGCTTGTCGTAATGCAGGATCTCGCCATCGGGCCGCGCCCACAGCAACCGGTTGCGATGGCTGCCGTCGGCGGCCTGGATGATCACGCTGCCAGTGATCACGGCGTTGGCTTTCTTCGCCTGGGCCTTGAGCCATTTGTAGGTAGGACCGTTTTCCGGCTCGGCCAGGCTTTCGGACTCCATCGAAAACCCGGTGGTGAACATTTCCGGCAGGACCACCAGGTCCACCTCGCCGGCCTGGGTGATCAGCTCCTCGAAGTGCGCGTAGTTCGCCTCGCGGTCGTGCCAGGCCAGGGTGGTCTGCACCAAGGCGATTTTAAGGTTCGGCAGTTGGCTCAGATCGCGCATAGTCTTTCCGCTGCCTGGCGCAGCGTCTCCTCGCGTTTGGCAAAGCACAGGCGTACCAGGCGTTGCTCGGGGATGGGTTGCTGGTAGAACACCGACACCGGAATGCTGGCCACGCCATGCTCCTGGGTCAGCCACAGAGCCATGTCGACGTCGTTCAGGTCGGGGCGGATCTGCGAGTAGTCCACCAGTTGGAAATAGGTGCCTGGGGTACGGGTGAAGTTGAAGCGCGAGCCTTGCAGCAGGTCGCAGAACAGGTCGCGCTTGGCCTGGTAGAAGCCCGGCAGTTCGTCGATATGCTCAGGGTGCTCGGCCATGAAGTCGGCCAGGGCGCACTGCAAGGGCGTGACGCCACAGAAGTTGACGTACTGGTGCACCTTGCGCAATTCGGCGCTGAGCGCCGGTGGCGCGACCACGTAGCCGGTTTTCCAGCCGGTGACGTGATAGGTCTTGCCAAACGAGCTGATGACGAAGGCTTTGCTGTACAGCTGCGCGTGGGCCAGCACGCTGGCGTGGCGCACGCCGTCGTAAATCAGGTGCTCGTAGACTTCGTCGCTGACCAGGTAGATATCGCGGTCGCCGATCAACGCAGCCAACTGCTCCAGGTCGTCGCGGCTGATCAAGGCGCCGCTTGGGTTGTGCGGCGAATTGAGGATGACCATGCGCGTGCGCGGGCTCAGGGCGTCGCTGAACTTCTGCCAGTCGATGCTGAAGCTGCCGTCGCGCAGCGGCACATGCACGCAGCGGCCACCGGCCAGCTCCACCGACGGCTCGTAGCTGTCGTAGCTGGGGTCGAAGACGATCACCTCGTCACCGGGATGGATCACCGCCTGGATCGCGCAGAAGATCGCCTCTGTGGCGCCCGGGGTGATGGTCACTTCCTGGTCGGCATCCACTGCCACGCCATACAGCCGGGCGATCTTGGCTGCAACCTGCTGGCGCAGGGCTGGCAGGCCGGTCATCGGCGAATACTGGTTATGCCCGGCTGCCACATGGCGGCCAACGGCATCGAGCAAGGCCGGGGGGCCGTTGAAGTCAGGGAAGCCCTGGGACAGGTTGAGCGCACCGGTCTGCATGGCCAGTTGCGACATGGTGGTAAAGATGGTCGTGCCGACGTTCGGCAGTTTGCTGCGGATCATGGAGCCCTCTTTCCTGGGGTTTGTCCGGCACGGGGGTGGATCCGAGCATAGCGGAACGAGCGGTCAGGAAAAAGGTTGAAACAATAGGGGGATTGCGGTGGATCAAAGGGCCCTATCGCCGGCAAGCCGGCTCCCACAGGTATTGTGGCTTGTGCATACGCTGTGGGAGCCGGCCTGCCGGCGATGAAGCCAGCACGGAATCAGCGCTTGTCGCGGCGCTTCTTCTCGGCCTTCTTGTGGTGCGACATCAGGCGGCGCTTCTTGTTGACCTGGCGATCGGTGAGGGTGTTCTTGTTGCCCTCGTACGGGTTCTCACCGCCCTTGTACTCGATGCGGATCGGCGTGCCGACCAGCTTGAGCACGCGGCGGTAGGTGTTCTCCAGGTAACGCGAGTAGGACTTGGGCACCTTCTCGGTCTGGTTGCCGTGGATCACGATCAGCGGCGGGTTGGCGCCACCGAGGTGGGCATAGCGCAGCTTGATGCGGCGGCCGTTGACCAGCGGCGGTTGGTGCTCGCTGATGGCGTCTTCGAGGATCTGCGTCAGGCGGCTGGTCGGCCAGCGGGTAACTGCCGACTTGAACGCGGCCTGCACCGACTTGTACAGGTGGCCAACGCCGGTGCCGTGCAAGGCGGAGATGAAGTGGATGTCGCAGAAGTCGACGAAGAACAGCCGGCGCTCGAGCTCGGTTTTCACATAGTCGCGCTCGCCAGGCTCCATGCCGTCCCACTTGTTCAGTGCGATGACGATCGCCCGGCCTGCGTCGAGGGCGAAGCCCAGCAGGTTGAGGTCGTGGTCGACCACGCCTTCGCGGGCGTCCATGACAAAGATCACCACGTTGGCGTCCTTGATCGCCTGCAGGGTCTTCACCACCGAGAACTTTTCGACTTCCTCGTGGATCTTGCCGCGCTTGCGCACGCCCGCGGTGTCGATGAAGGTGTACTTCTCACCATCGCGCTCGAACGGGATGTAGATACTGTCGCGGGTGGTGCCGGGTTCGTCGTACACCACCACACGCTCTTCACCGAGCATGCGGTTGACCAGCGTCGACTTGCCCACGTTCGGGCGGCCGATGATGGCGATCTTGATACCATCCTTTTCGCTCGGGCCGGGAATGCGCACGGCCTCTTCGCCTTCGGCGACGTCCTGGTCGAGGGCTTCTTCTTCGGCGTCACGCGGAATGTGGCCGAGCACCGACTCCATCAGGGCGTTGATACCACGCCCCTGGGAGCCGGCCACCGGGATGGCATTGCCCATGCCCAGCGGCGAGAATTCGGCGCGGGCGATGTCGGGGTCGATGTTGTCGATCTTGTTCGCCACCAGCACCGCCGACTTGTTCCGCTTGCGCAGGTGGTCGGCGATCATCTGGTCGGCGGCGGTCATGCCGGCACGGGCGTCGACCAGGAACAAGACGTAGTCGGCTTCCTCGATGGCCATCAGCGACTGCTCGGCCATCTTCTCGTCCATGCCTACTTCGTCGCCGGTGATACCACCGGTGTCGATCAGGATGAACGAGCGACCCTGCCAGCTGGCATCACCATACTGGCGGTCACGGGTCAGGCCCGACAGGTCACCGACGATGGCATCGCGGGTCTTGGTCAGGCGGTTGAACATGGTGGATTTGCCGACGTTGGGGCGGCCCACCAGGGCGATTACGGGAACCATGCGGCTCTCCACTCTTGAATTCTTGAAAATGCAAAGGCCGCTGCAAGGCAGCGGCCGGAGTTCGGGCGGCGTTTCCTACGCCGCAACCTGAGCCCGCGAACGGGCTCAAGCATAGCTTCAGCGGATGGTCAGTGCCTCGAGCTTGCCGCTGTTGCCAAAGACGTAGATGGTGTCGCCGACCACGAGTGGGCGGGCGCGCAGGCCATCGCTGTCGATACGCTCACGGCCGACGAAGCGACCATCGACCTGGCTGAGCAGGTGCAGGTAACCCTCGAAATCACCGACAGCCACATAGCTGGAGAACACTTCCGGCGCCGACAGCTGACGGCGGGCCATGGAATCGTTGCTCCACAGCGAACTGGAAGAACGCTCGTCGACGCTCTGTACGGTGCCCGACGCTTCGCTCACGTAGACGTTGCCGAAGCCCTGGGCGACACCCACGTAGCTGGAGGCATCGCGCTGCCACAGCACGCGGCCGCTTTCCAGGTCCAGGCCGGCGACGCGGCCCTGGTAGGTGCTGACGTACAGGGTGCCACCGGACAGCAGCAGGCCGCCGTCGATGTCCACCACGCGGTCCAGCTCGGAACGGCCCTGCGGAACGGCCACGCGGCTTTCCCACACTGGCACGCCGTTGCTGATGTCGACCGCCACCACCTTGCCGGTTGAGAGGCCGGCAACGGCCAGGCGGTTGGTCACCACCGGCGCGCCGGTACCGCGCAGGGTCAGCACGGCCGGGCTGTTCTCGTAGATCCAGCGACGGTCGCCCGTGGCGGCGTCGAAGCCGACCAGGCGGTCGTCCTGGGTCTGCACCACCACCACGTCGCCATTGTTGGCGGGCGGAGCCAGCACTTCACTGGAGACGCGGGAGCGCCAGCGCTCCTCGCCGGTGCTGGAGTCCAGGGCAATGACCTCGCCCTTGAGGGTACCCAGCATGACCAGGCCATAGCCCACGCCCACGGCGCCGGAAACCGGCAGCTCGAGGTCCTTCTTCCACACCACGTCACCGGTGATGCGGTTCAGCGCGAAGACCTCGCCGTTGACATCGGAAGCGTAGATGCGGTCGTTCTCGATGGCTGGCACCAGGGTGTTGTAGGTCTCACCCTGGCCGTCACCGATCGAACGGCTCCACTGCTTCTTCAGCACCACTTCCTCGGTGAACTTGGTCAGCTCGGCCGGGGGCAGTTCCTTCTTGCTGTTGCTGCTGCAACCCGCCGCCAGGACGGCGAGGGTGAGCACTGCTGCTTGTTTCCAACCCTTCACTTCAGGCGTCCCCTTTGGCCAGGTCATCCAGCTTCAGTTGCAGGCCACCGATCGCGGCGTCGTCGGACAGCGCGGCCTTGGCTTTTTCGTAGGCGCCGTGCGCGTCGTCGGCGCGGCCCAGCTGCACCAGCAGGTCGCCCTTGAGTTCTTCACGGCTGGCCAGGAAGGCCTTGTCGGTGTCGCCGTCGAGTAGCTTGAGAGCGTCCTCGGCCTTGTCCTGGGCCGCGAGCACGCGGGCCAGGCGCTGGCGCGAAATCTCGCTCAGGGTGGCGTCGGCCGGCTTGTCCATCACGCTTTTGAGTTCGCTCGCCGCGTCGTCCAGCTTGCCGCTCTCGACCGCCACCTTGGCGACGAACAGGCTGCCGTACTGGGCGTAGGCGGTGCCGCCGAACTCGCTCTTGAGCTTGCCGGAAAGCTCCGCCACCTTGCTCGCGTCAGGCTTGCCATCTGGCGTCAGCGAGGTTTCCAGCAGGGCCTGATACAGCGCCGAAGCGCCTTGCGACTGGTTGGCCTGATACTTGTGCCAGGTCTGCCAGCCCATCACCACCACACCGGCCAGCAGGGCGCCGGTCAGCAGTGGCTTGCCGTTGCGGTTCCACCAGTCCTTGGCCGCTGCCAGGCCTTCATCATCGGTACTCGACACCCCAATACTCCTATTCGCCTATTCGTTGTCGGACCGCGTCACGCCTGGGCGATCGCGGTTTCCAGGTGCGCAGCAAGCGCATCCCAGGCAATGTTCTGTTGTTCGCCCTGGCCGCGCAGGGGCTTCACGCCAATCTCTTGCTTGGCCAGCTCGTCGTCGCCGAGGATCAGGGCGAACAGCGCGCCGCTCTTGTCGGCCTTCTTGAACTGGCTCTTGAAGCTGCCGCCACCGGCATTGATCGCCAGGCGCAGGTTCGGCTGGAGGTCGCGCAGGCTTTCGCTCAGGCGCAGGCCGGCCAACTCCGCCTGTTCGCCAAAGGCGCACAGGTAGACGTCGATGGTACGGCTGATCGACTCGGGCACCTTGCCCAGGGTCTCCAGCAGCAGGATCAGACGCTCGATGCCCATGGCAAAACCGACGCCCGGGGTGGGCTTGCCGCCCATCTGCTCGACCAGGCCGTCATAACGGCCACCGGCGCAGACGGTGCCCTGGGCGCCGAGCTTGTCGGTGACCCACTCGAACACGGTCTTGCTGTAGTAGTCCAGGCCGCGGACCAGCTTGGTGTTGATCACGAACGGAATGCCGGCGGCGTCCAGGCGGGCCTTCAGGCCCTCGAAGTGCACGCGGGACTCTTCGTCCAGGTAGTCTTCGAGCTTCGGTGCGCCAACCAGTACCGCCTGGGTGTTCTGGTCCTTGCTGTCGAGGATGCGCAGCGGGTTGCTCTTCAAGCGGCGCTGGCTGTCTTCATCCAGTTGTTCGAGGCGAGCCGACAGGTACTCGACCAGCGCATCGCGGTAACGCGCGCGGGCTGCGCTGGTGCCCAGGCTGTTGAGCTGCAGCTCGACCGCATCCTGGATACCCAGCAAGCCCCACAGACGCCACGTCAGCATGATGAGTTCGGCGTCGACGTCCGGGCCGTCGAGGTTGAACACCTCCACGCCGATCTGGTGGAACTGGCGGTAGCGGCCTTTCTGCGGCCGCTCGTGGCGGAACATCTGGCCGATGTACCAGAGCTTCTGCACCTGGCCGTTGCCGGTAATGCCGTGCTCGAGCACGGCACGCACGCAGGCGGCGGTGCCTTCGGGGCGCAGGGTGAGCGAGTCGCCGTTGCGGTCCTCGAAGGTGTACATCTCCTTCTCGACGATATCGGTGACTTCACCGATCGAGCGCTTGAACAGCTCGGTGAACTCGACGATCGGCGTGCGGATCTGGCTGTAGCCGTAGCTGTCCAGCAAGCCGGCCACGGTGCCCTCGAAGTAGCGCCACAGCGGCGACTGGTCGGGCAGGATGTCGTTCATGCCACGGATGGCTTGCAGCGATTTGCTCACGAATAGTCCTTACGAATCTGTGTATCAGCCGCGGGCGATCAGCGCCGCGTCGGCCTCGGCCTTCTCGGCCGCTTTCTGGCGGATGAGCTTTTCCAGCTCGTCGACCAGGTTGTCGTTGTTCAGCTTCTGCGATGGCTTGCCGTCGATATACACCAGGTTCGGCGTGCCGCCGGTCAGGCCCACGTGCGACTCCTTGGCCTCGCCCGGGCCGTTGACCACGCAACCGATCACCGCCACGTCCAGCGGCACCAGCAGGTCCTCCAGGCGCCCTTCCAGTTCGTTCATGGTCTTGACCACATCGAAGTTCTGCCGCGAGCAGCTCGGGCAGGCGATGAAGTTGATGCCACGGGAACGCAGGTGCAGCGACTTGAGGATGTCGTAGCCGACCTTCACTTCCTCGACCGGATCGGCCGCCAGGGAAATGCGGATGGTGTCACCGATGCCTTCGGCCAGCAGCATACCTAGGCCGACGGCGGATTTCACCGTCCCCGAGCGCAGGCCGCCGGCTTCGGTGATGCCTAAGTGCAGCGGCTGGATGATCTGCCTGGCCAGCAGGCGGTAGGCTTCGACGGCCATGAACACGTCGGAGGCCTTGACGCTGACCTTGAAGTCCTGGAAATCCAGGCGGTCAAGGTGCTCGACATGGCGCAGGGCCGACTCGACCAGCGCCGCCGGGGTCGGCTCGCCGTACTTCTTCTGCAGATCCTTTTCCAGGGAGCCTGCGTTGACGCCGATGCGGATCGGGATGCCACGGTCGCGGGCGGCATCGACCACGGCGCGCACACGGTCTTCACGGCCGATGTTGCCCGGGTTGATGCGCAGGCAGTCGACGCCCAGTTCGGCCACGCGCAGAGCGATCTTGTAGTCGAAATGGATGTCGGCGACCAATGGCACGCTGACCAGTTTCTTGATTTTGCCGAACGCCTCGGCGGCGTCCATGTCCGGTACCGAGACACGGACGATGTCCACGCCGGCATCGACCAGGCGCTGGATCTGCGCCACGGTGGCGGCGACATCGTTGGTGTCGGTGTTGGTCATGCTCTGCACCGCGATGGGCGCATCACCACCCACCGGCACATTGCCGACCCAGATCTTGCGGGATTCGCGACGTTTGATCGGAGATTCGCCGTGCATGACTTACTGTCCCAACTTCAGGCGAGCGGTTTCGCCACTGGTGAACGGGGCGACATCGACCGCCTGGCCGTTGTAGCTCACCTGGGCGCCACGGGCGAAGCCCAGGCGCACCGCGAACGGTGGCTTGCCGGTCAGTTCCAGGCTGTCGCCCTTGCGCTTGATGGCGCTGAACAGCACCTTGCCGTTGCCGTCGGTGACCTGGGTCCAGCAATCGGCGGTGAATTGGATATGAACCTTGGCGCTGCCGGCCGGGGCCGGCGTGGCTTCAGCGACCGCAGCGGTGGCCGCGACGGCTGTGGTTGGCGCGGCGGGGGCAGGCGCGGCGGGGGTGACCACGGCAGGCGCGGCTGGCGCGACAACCGGTGCCACAGGCGCGGCGGCAGTCGGCGCGGCGCTGGTGGCTGGCGTTGCAGGTGCCACGGAGGCGACTGGCGCCTGGGCCTCGGCGACCGGTGTCTGCTCGGCGCTGTTCGGTTCCAGCGGCAGGGCCTGGCCTTCGGCCTGCTGGCCCTCGCTCACGGCCTGGTCTTCCGGCTCGTCCAGCGGGTGAATCTGCGTGGTGCCGTCGGCGCTCTCGACCTCGACGTGCTCCAGGGCGATCTTGGCCAGGTCCTTGCCGCGCAGGTTGCTCTGGTCCTGCCACCAGAAGAAACCGCCGCCGACCACGGCGACCAGCAGCAACAGGCTGACCACGCGCAGGATGTTGTGCGACAGGCGTACCGGCTCTTCGATACGGCCGAGCGCGTGCACCTCACTGCCTTTGGCATGGGTCCCGGTGATCTGGTCGAAGGCCTCGACCAGGGGCGCCTGGTCCATGTCCATCAGCTTGGCGTAGGCGCGGATGTAGCCACGGGCGAAGGTATGCCCGGGCAGCTTGTCGAAGGCGCCGTTTTCCAGGTTGTTCAGCGAAGATACCGTGAGGTTGAGCTTGCGAGCGACCTCGGCCTGGCTCCATTCGCGTTTTTCGCGGGCCTGGCGCAAGACGTCACCGGGGTTCTGGCGAGTCGCTGCTGCTACTTCAGTGTGCGCGGCTTTCATCGTTGCTCCGACAGGTATTGCTGATATTCCGGCGTACCGGGATAAAGTCGTTGTAATTGCTGGCCCAAGCGGGCCGCGGTGCCCTGCTCGTCAAGGGCAAGTGCCAGGCGATGGCCCAGCAGCAAGCTGCGGGCATTCTGGTCGCTCAGCTGGCTGAATCGATCGTAGTAATTCCGGGCCGGCACATAATGCCTGTTTTCGTAGGACAACTCAGCCATTTCGAGCAAAGCCTTCGGTTGCCGCTGATTCAGCCGAAGGGCCTTTTCCAGGTATTCGCGGGCCTGATCGCCCTGCCCCCGCTTCAAGGCGGTGAGCCCGAGGTTCTCGTAGACGCGCGAACGCTCAGGATACAGGGTATCGGCGGCAGCCTGGAGGAGCATCGCGTGGGCTTCGTCGAAACGGCCCTGAGCATATAGGAAACTGCCGTAGTTGTTACGGATTCGCGAGTCATCCGGGCGGATGGCCAGGGCTTTGTCGAAATGTTCGCCGGCCAGGGCGGGCTCATCCTCGGCCTGGAACACCAGGGCGAGCGCGGCATGGGCATCGGCGTCGCGGGCATCGAGGGCCAGGGCCTTGGCCAGAGGGGCCTTGGCGCGCTCGGTCAAACCTTGTTGCAAATAACCCAAGCCCAACTGTACATAGGCCTGCCCCGCCGCCTCGCGCCCCTGGCGGTTGGCCAGGGGGTCGCCCGCGCCTCCGGACACGCAGCCGGCCAGCAGCGAAAGCGTCAGGATCGACAGCGCGATGCGCAGGCTCATGGGGCAGATGCTCGTCAGGGGCGCGCGGCGCTGTCTTGCGGCTCGTCGGCGGCCAACTGCCGCACCGCGATGTAGCGCTCGCTGCGGCGAGTGCGGTCGTTGACCTGGCCCACCAGCTGACCGCAGGCAGCGTCGATGTCGTCACCGCGGGTGGTGCGCGTGGTCACGTTGAAGCCGCCGTGGTGCAGCAGGTCCTGGAAGCGGCGGATGGCATTGTTGCTCGGCCGCTCGTAGCCGGAGTGCGGGAACGGGTTGAACGGGATCAAGTTGATCTTGCACGGCACATCACGCAGCAGCTCGATCATCTGCGCGGCGTGCTCGGGCTGGTCGTTGACGTCCTTGAGCAGGGTGTACTCGATGGTCAGCACACGCTTGCCGCCGAGGGTGGACATATAGCCCATGCACGACTCCAGCAGCATCTTCAGCGGGTACTTCTTGTTGATCGGCACCAGCTTGTTGCGCAGCTCGTCGTTCGGCGCGTGCAGCGACAGGGCCAGGGACACATCGATGTGCTTGGCCAGCTCGTCGATCATCGGCACCACGCCCGAGGTGGACAGGGTGACGCGCCGCTTGGAAATGCCATAGCCCAGATCTTCCATCATGATCTTCATGGCGGCGATGACATTATCGAAATTCAGCAAGGGCTCGCCCATGCCCATCATGACCACGTTGGTAATCGCGCGGTCGATCTTGGCCGGGACGGTCCCGAAGGATTTGTTCGCAAGCCACACCTGGCCGATCACTTCGGCGGCGGTGAGGTTGCTGTTGAAGCCTTGCTTGCCGGTGGAGCAGAAACTGCAGTCCAGGGCGCAGCCGGCTTGCGACGACACGCACAGCGTGCCGCGATCGTCGGTGGGGATGTAGACGGTCTCGACGCAGCTGCCGGAGGCAACGCGGATCACCCACTTGCGGGTGCCGTCGGCGGAAATGTCTTCGCTGACCACTTCCGGGCCCCGAATTTCGGCAACGGCCTCGAGCTTTTCGCGCAAGACCTTGCCGACGTTCGTCATGGCGGCGAAATCATCGACGCCAAAGTGGTGAATCCATTTCATCACCTGACCGGCACGGAAGCGCTTCTCCCCGATTGAGTCGAAGAACTGTTCCATTTCCGCCAGGGTAAGCCCCAGCAGGTTGATCTTGTCAGTCGATGTCGTCATGGATTCACCCTCACTCGTAAGCCTTCGCTTAGCGAGTGGTTACCTCGGTAGCAGCGAAGAAGTAAGCGATTTCGCGAGCGGCAGCGGCTTCGGAGTCCGAACCGTGAACAGCGTTGGCGTCGATCGACTCGGCGAAGTCAGCACGGATGGTGCCGGCAGCAGCTTCTTTAGGGTTGGTGGCGCCCATCAGCTCACGGTTGGCCAGAATGGCGTTTTCGCCTTCCAGAACCTGCACAACAACAGGGCCCGAAGTCATGAAGGCAACCAGGTCACCGAAGAAGCCGCGCTCTTTGTGCTCAGCGTAGAAGCCTTCGGCTTCGGCTTTGGACAGCTGCTTCATTTTCGAAGCGACGACGCGCAGGCCGGCTTTCTCGAAGCGAGTGGTGATCTCGCCGATGACGTTCTTGGCAACGGCGTCAGGCTTGATGATGGAGAAAGTACGTTGAACAGCCATGGAAAACTCCAGAATATTGAGTGTTGCGAAAAATTAAACCCGCGAATTATACGCGGGTTCCAGGGGATTGCCTAACCTGCAGCGTGCGCTCAGTCGGCTTCTTCGATCCAGGCCGCCTGGATGGCCTCGAGAACCTTCTCACCGCAACGCGACGGATCGTCATCGAATTCAGGCAGCGCCATCACCCAGGCGCGCAGATCGACGAAATTCACGTAATGAGGATCGACCTCAGGCTTGCTTTCCGCAAGCTGGATGGCGATCTCAAGTACATCAACCCATTTCAGACTCATGTACAAAACCTCAGTGCGGCGCTTCTGCGGCGTGGTTGAGCGAATACTTGGGGATCTCGATGGTGAGGTCCTCATCGCCGACGACCACCTGGCAACCCAGGCGCGACTGCGCCTCCAGGCCCCAGGCCTTGTCCAGCATGTCTTCCTCCAGCTCATCGGCCTCCTCAAGGGAGTCGAAGCCCTTGCGGATGATGCAATGGCAGGTGGTGCAGGCCTTGACGCCGCCGCAGGCGCTTTCCATCTCGATGTGATGGTCGTGGGCCAGTTCCAGGATATTGGTCCCGGACGGCACTTCCACGGTCAGCCCTTCGGGGCAGAACTTCTCATGCGGCAGGAATGTCACCAGCGGCATCGATTACTCCTCGATCTCATTCAGGTTGCGCCCGGCCAGTGCGGCTTTGACCGTCGAATCAAGGCGACGGGCGGCAAATGCATCGGTCACCTGCGACAGACGCTTGGTCTGTTGCTCGATGGCAGCGCCATCGGTGCCGCTCAGCAAATCACGTAGTTCCTGCATCTGGAATTCGATCGCTTCGCGCTCGTCGCTGCTGAGCAAGCGTTCGCCATCGGCGTCCAGGGCGCCCTGCACCGCTTCGAGCAGGCGCTCGGCGTCGACCTGGTGCTCGCGCAGTTGGCGCGCGTGCTTGTCGGAGCCGGCATGCACGAACGAGTCCTTGAGCATGCGGGCGATCTCGCCGTCGGTCAGGCCATACGATGGCTTGACCTGAATGCTCGATTCCACGCCCGAACCCAGCTCGCGGGCCGCGACGCTGAGCAGGCCGTCGGCGTCGACCTGGAAGGTCACACGGATCTTCGCGGCACCGGCCACCATCGCCGGGATGCCGCGCAGCTCGAAGCGTGCCAGCGAGCGGCAATCGCTGATCAGCTCGCGCTCACCCTGCAGCACGTGGATCATCATGGCCGACTGGCCATCCTTGTAGGTGGTGAACTCCTGGGCGCGGGCCACCGGGATGGTGGTGTTGCGCGGGATCACCTTCTCCATCAGCCCGCCCATGGTCTCGAGGCCGAGCGACAGCGGGATGACGTCCAGCAGCAACAGCTCGCCGCCTTCGCGACGGTTGCCAGCCAGGGTATCAGCTTGGATCGCGGCACCAATGGCCACCACCTGGTCCGGGTCGATCGAGGTCAGCGGGGTACGGCCAAACAGTGCGCCGACCGCCTCGCGCACACGTGGCACGCGGGTCGAACCGCCGACCATGACCACCGCGCCGACTTCTTCGAGCTCGACGCCGCTGTCACGCACGGCACGACGGCAGGCCTTGAGGCTGCGGGCGACCAATGGCTCGATCATGGCGTCGAAAGCCACCCGGCTCAGCTCGCCCTGCCAGGCGCCGTGGCTGACACCGACCACATCGGCGTCGGTCAGGGCTTCCTTGGCCGCGCAGGCAGCCTGCAGCAGCTGGCGCTGGGTGGCCGGGTCGAGGTCGGAGGACAGCCCCGCCTGCTCGATAATCCAGCCGGCGATGGCGTGGTCGAAATCATCGCCGCCCAGGGCGGTATCGCCACCGGTGGCCAGCACCTCGAAGACACCGCCGGTCAGGCGCAGGATGGAAATATCAAAGGTACCGCCGCCCAGGTCGTAGATCGCCACCAGGCCTTCGGCATTCTGGTCCAGGCCATAGGCCACGGCCGCCGCAGTGGGCTCGTTGAGCAGGCGCAGGACGTTGAGGCCGGCCAGCTTGGCGGCATCCTTGGTCGCCTGGCGCTGGGCATCGTCGAAGTATGCCGGCACGGTGATCACCGCACCCACCAGCTCGCCGCCGAGGGTTTCCTCGGCGCGCTGGCGCAACACCTTGAGGATATCGGCCGACACTTCCACCGGGCTCTTCGGGCCCTGGACGGTGTCGATGAATGGCATGTGCGACTCGCCACCGACGAAACGGTACGGCAGTTGCTCGCCCAGCTGCTTGACGTCGGCCAGGCCGCGCCCCATCAGGCGCTTGACCGACAGGATGGTGTTCAATGGGTCGCTGGAGGCGGCATCGCGGGCAGCCTGGCCCACTTCATTGCGGCCTTCGAGATAACGCACGGCCGAGGGCAGGATCACCTGGCCCTGGTCATCGGGCAGCGGCTCGCTGCGCCCGCTGCGCACGGCGGCGACGAGAGAATTGGTGGTGCCCAGGTCAATGCCCACCGCCAGGCGGCGCTGGTGCGGTTGAGGGCTCTGACCGGGTTCGGCGATCTGCAGTAGGGCCATGCTTATCTGAGTACCTTAGGCGTCATCACGGGCGACGCCGGGGTTAATCGTCGAGGCGCTCTTCGAGTTGGCGCACTTCTTGGGCGAGCTTGTCGAGGAACTGCATGCGGCGCATCAGGCGCTCGGCCTTGTCGCGCTGGGCTGCATCGTCCCAACAGTCGGCGAAGTCATTGTTCAGTGCGTCCTGGGCACCCTTGAGGCGCTTCTTGAACACACCAACACCGTCAAGATCGGCTTCGTCCTGCAACTCTTCGAGCTCTTCGCGCCACTGCATCTGCTGCAGCAGGAAGTCCGGGTCATGCACCGTGACTTCCTGAGGCACTTCGTGGCCACCGATGGCCAGCAGGTAACGGGCGCGACGCGGCGCGCTGCGCAAGGTCTGGTAGGCGTCGTTCAATGCTGCGGACTTTTCCAGGGCGACACGCTGCTCACGCTCGGAAGCGTCGGCGAAGCGGTCAGGGTGGACCTCACGGGCCAGTTCACGATAGCGAACGGCCAGTTGGTCGAGGTCCAGGCGAAAAGCCGGTTGCAGGTCGAACAGGGCGAAATGGCAAAGAGTACCCACAGCCAGCCTCAAACGTTGAAGCTTTCGCCGCAGCCACACTCACCGCGCACGTTGGGGTTGTTGAACTTGAAACCTTCGTTCAACCCTTCCTTGACGAAGTCCAGCTCGGTGCCATCGAGGTACACCAGGCTTTTCGGGTCGATGATGACCTTCACGCCATGGTTCTCGAACACCTGGTCTTCGGCGGCGAGCTCGTCGACGAACTCCAGCACGTAGGCCAGGCCCGAGCAGCCGGTGGTGCGCACGCCCAGGCGAATGCCCTCACCCTTGCCGCGCCCGTCGAGGGAGCGGCGAATGTGGTTGGCGGCGGCTTCTGTCATGCTGATAGCCATCGGAACTCCTTACCTCGCAGTCGACTTAGACCAAGCCTTTCTTCTGCTTGTAATCGCGAACAGCGGCCTTGATGGCATCTTCGGCGAGCACGGAGCAGTGGATCTTGACCGGCGGCAATGCCAGCTCTTCAGCCAGCTGGGTGTTCTTGATGGTCTCGGCCTCGTCCAGGGTCTTGCCCTTCATCCACTCGGTGGCGAGGGAGCTGGAGGCGATGGCCGAACCGCAACCGTAGGTCTTGAACTTGGCGTCTTCGATGACGCCCTGCTCGTTGACCTTGATCTGCAGGCGCATCACGTCACCGCAGGCCGGGGCGCCGACCATGCCGGTACCGACATCCGGATCGTCGGCGTTCATCTTGCCGACGTTGCGCGGGTTTTCGTAGTGGTCGATGACCTTTTCACTGTATGCCATGGTGCAATTCCTTCCTCATCAGGGAGCCGCTCTTGCCGGCGACTGCTTAGTGGGCGGCCCACTCGATCTTGGAGATGTCGACGCCGTCTTTGTACATGTCCCACAGCGGCGACAATTCGCGCAGCTTGTTCACGGCCTCGCAGACTTTCTGCGCGGCGTAGTCGACTTCTTCCTCGGTGGTGAAGCGACCGAAGGAGAAGCGGATCGAGCTGTGCGCCAGCTCGTCGTTGCGGCCCAGGGCGCGCAGGACGTAGGACGGCTCGAGCGAAGCGGAGGTGCAGGCCGAACCGGACGAAACAGCGATGTCCTTGAGCGACATCAGCAGCGACTCGCCTTCGACGTAGTTGAAGCTCAGGTTCAGGTTGTGCGGAACGCGCTGGGTCTGGCTGCCGTTGACGTACAGCTCTTCGAGGTCCGAGACCTGCTTGAAGAAGCGGTCGCTCAGGGCCTTGATGCGCACGTTTTCAGCGGCCATTTCCTGCTTGGCGATGGCGAAGGCTTCGCCCATGCCGACGATCTGGTGGGTCGGCAGGGTGCCCGAACGCATGCCGCGCTCATGGCCACCGCCGTGAATGATGGCTTCCAGGCGCACGCGCGGCTTGCGGCTGACGTACAACGCGCCGATGCCTTTGGGGCCGTAGACCTTGTGCGCGGAGAACGACATCAGGTCGACCTTGAGCTTTTGCACGTCGATCTCGACCTTGCCGGCCGACTGCGCGGCGTCGACATGGAACAGTACACCGCGCGAACGGGTCAGTTCGCCGATGGCGGCGATGTCGTTGATCGAGCCGACTTCGTTGTTCACGTGCATCAGCGAGACCAGGATAGTGTCGTCGCGCAGGACGGCTTCGACCATCGCCGGGGTGACGATGCCGTCTTCACCCGGCTCGAGGTAGGTGACCTCGAAACCTTCACGCTCGAGCTGGCGAGCGGTATCCAGGACCGCCTTGTGCTCGATCTTGGAGGTGATGATGTGCTTGCCCTTGGTCTGATAGAAGTGCGCCACGCCTTTGAGGGCGAGGTTGTCGGACTCGGTGGCACCGCTGGTCCAGACGATCTCGCGCGGGTCGGCGTTGATCAGTTCGGCGACCTGGCGGCGGCCGTTCTCGACTGCTTCCTCGGCTTTCCAGCCGAACACGTGGGAGCGCGAGGCCGGGTTACCGAAGTTCCCGTCAACCAGCAGGCACTCGGCCATCTTCTGGGCGACACGGGGATCGACCGGCGTGGTCGCGGAGTAATCGAGGTAGATCGGCAACTTCATTGAGTATCTCCTATCAGGCGGTGGCGTCGCTCGTCGCTGCAGTTTCAGTCGACGGCGGACGTCTCAATCTTGTCCAGCTGGGCGGTTCGGCCTGCGACGCGGCGCAGGTCCTGGCGCTGGGCGACTTCCTGCACCTCGCGGCGCATGACGAGGTCGGCCAGGCTGATGCCACTGAGGAATTCATGGATCTGCTGGCTCAGGTCACACCACAGGTGGTGAGTCAGGCAGGTATCACCGGCGTGGCAATCCCCCAGGCCCTGGCAACGGGTGGCATCGACCGATTCGTTGACCGCGTCGATGACCTGGGCCACCTGGATGGTTTCCATGCCTCGCGACAGCTGGTAGCCGCCGCCTGGGCCGCGAACGCTGGATACCAGGCTGCTGCGGCGCAGCTTGGCGAACAGCTGCTCCAGATAAGAGAGGGAAATGCCCTGGCGCTCGGAAATATCGGCCAAAGACACCGGCCCCTGCTGCGCGTGCAACGCCAGGTCAAGCATGGCGGTCACGGCGTATCGGCCTTTGGTAGTCAGTCGCATGGCGTATGGGTACCACGGGAGTTACAGGATGTGTGCGAGTATGCGATTCCCGAGCATTTAAGTCAACTATAAGACCTAGTGCTTTAGTCGGGTATGCATGCGGGAGGCGGCCGCGAGTGTAGCAGACAAGGGGCGCGAGCACACGCCCCTTGTATCGGGCCGGCGCAATCAATGCGACCGAGTGTCGCCCTGCTTCAGCTCGACGCAGGCCTCGGCGAAGTCGTCGTCGGGCAGCGCTGGCAGCTCCTTGGCGCAGTAGTCACTGCCCATCCGGGTCAGCGCGCCACACATGCCCTCCAGGCGCTCGTCGACGGCCTGCAGGTGGTCGAGCATCTGGCCGATGGCGCGCGCCACCGGGTCCGGCATGTCGCCACTGACGCCATAGGCGTCGAAGCCGATCTTCTCGGCCATGGCCTTGCGCTTGGCCTCGATGGCGTCATCCTCGGTCTTGACGATGATCCGCCCCGGGATGCCTACCGCCGTGGCGCCGGCCGGCACCGCCTTGGTAACCACCGCGTTGGAGCCGATCTTGGCCCCGGCGCCCACGGTGAACGGGCCCAGCACCTTGGCCCCGGCACCGACCACGACGCCGTTTTCCAGGGTCGGGTGACGCTTGCCCTTGTTCCAGCTGGTGCCCCCGAGGGTGACACCCTGGTAGAGGGTCACGTCGTCGCCGATCTCGGCGGTTTCGCCAATGACGATGCCCATGCCGTGATCGATGAAGAAGCGCCGGCCGATGGTCGCGCCCGGATGGATTTCGATACCGGTCAGCCAGCGGCCGAAGTTCGACACCAGGCGCGCCAGCCACTTGAAATCGCGCTTCCACAGGGCATTGCCCAGGCGGTGCAGCCAGATGGCGTGCATGCCCGGGTAGCAGGTCAACACCTCGAAGGCATTGCGCGCGGCGGGGTCACGATGGAAAACACTTTGAATATCTTCACGCAGACGCTCGAACATCGTTCAGTCCTTCCGTTTATGCGGCTCGCCCCGGACAACTTTCTGGGTCTCAGTGAGGATGCCGCGCAAAATGCTCATTTCCGTACGCTCGACCGAGCTGCGCCCATACAGCCGACGCATGCGCGGCATCAGGTGCTTGGGCTTGGCAGGGTCGAGGAAGCCGATGTCCACCAGGGTTTTTTCCAGGTGGTCATAAAACAGCTCCATTTCGTCCATGGTCGCCAGCTCATTGGCGTCCGCCTTCTCGACCTTGGGCGCCGCGTCCGGCACCGCCAACGAGGCCATGCGCACCTCGTAGGCGAGCACCTGGACCGCGGCGGCCAGATTCAGCGAGCTGAAGTCGGGATTGGAGGGAATGTGCACGTGGAAGTGACATCGCTGCAGTTCTTCGTTGGTCAGGCCGGCGTGTTCGCGACCGAACACCAGGGCGATTTCTTCGCCGGCCAGGGCGTGCTCCACCGCCTTGGTGCCGCACTCACGGGGACCGATCAGCGGCCAGGGAATGCTGCGCTCGCGGGCGCTGGTGCCCATGACCAGGCTGCAGCCGACCAGCGCCTGCTCGAGGCTGTCGACCACCTGGGCGCCGGCCAGCACGTCGTCGGCACCCGAGGCGCGCGCCGAGGCATCGGCGGCCGGGAATTCTTTCGGCTGCACCAGCACCAGGCGCGACAAGCCCATGTTCTTCATGGCACGCGCAGCGCCGCCGATGTTGCCGGGGTGGCTGGTATTGACCAGGACAACACGAATATTTTGCAGCAAGGTGTCGTGCTCTCGGATGCAGAAAAAGGAGGGTTCGATCTTACAGAACCGACCAGCGTAACGCCATGAAAGCAAATGTGACACTTCTGTCGTCAAAGATTTCTGCTAGAATGGCCGGCTTTCCTCTTTAACATCTCCAGGTGACCTTCCCATGCAGCCTATGCTGAATATCGCCCTGCGCGCCGCTCGCAGCGCCAGTGAACTGATTTTCCGCTCCATCGAACGCCTGGACAGCATCAAAGTCGACGAAAAGCAGGCCAAGGACTACGTGTCCGAGGTTGATCGCGCCGCCGAGAAGGTCATCGTCGAAGCCCTGCGCAAGGCCTACCCGAACCACTCCATCCAGGGCGAAGAAACTGGCCTGCACGCCGGCACCGGCGAGGAAGGCAAGGACTATCTGTGGATCATCGATCCGCTGGACGGCACCACCAACTTCCTGCGTGGCGTGCCGCACTTCGCTGTCAGCATCGCCTGCAAATACCGCGGCCGCCTCGAGCACGCCGTGATCGTCGATCCGGTTCGCCAGGAAGAATTCACCGCCAGCCGTGGCCGTGGCGCCCAGATCAATGGCCGTCGCCTGCGCGTCAGCTCGCGCACCAGCCTGGAAGGCGCCCTGCTGGGTACCGGTTTCCCGTTCCGTGACAGCCAGATGGCCGACCTGGACAACTACCTGGGCATGTTCCGCGCCCTGACTGGCCAGACCGCCGGCATCCGCCGCGCCGGTTCCGCCAGCCTGGACCTGGCCTATGTCGCCGCCGGCCGCTTCGACGCCTTCTGGGAGTCGGGCCTGTCCGAGTGGGACATGGCCGCAGGCGTGCTGCTGATCCAGGAAGCGGGCGGCCTGGTCAGCGACTTCAACGGTGGCCACGAATTCCTCGAGAAAGGCCACATCGTCGCGGGCAACATCAAGTGCTTCAAGGCCGTGCTGACTGCCATCCAGCCGCACCTGCCGGAACACATGAAGCGCTAAGCGCCGATTGCGAGCACAAAAAAAGCACCTCTCGAGGTGCTTTTTTCGTTTTGGCACTGAAGCAGCTTCACTGCCCCGGCTGGTTCTGACTCAGGATCAGCTTGCCGTTCTTGTCCAGCGGGATGGTCGAGCCCGGCTCATGATCCATCTTCACCTTGCCGACCTGATCACCGATGGAATAGGTCACGTTGTAGCCCACGACCTTATCGCTGATGTCATTGACCGTGTTGCAACGGGTTTGCGTGGTGGTGTAGGTGTCACGCTCTTGCATGCCTTCCTGCACCTTGTTGCCGGCATAGCCGCCGCCGACCGCGCCGGCCACGGTGGCAATCTTCTTGCCGGTACCGCCGCCGATCTGGTTACCCAACAGGCCACCAGCGATGGCGCCGACCACCGTACCGGCGATCTGGTGCTGGTCCTTGACCGGCGCCTGGCGCGTCACGGTGACATCCTTGCAGACCTCGCGCGGCGTCTTCACCTGCTGCTTGATCGGCTGCACGTCGGTGACCTGGGCGTACTCAGGCCCCTTGTTCACCAAGCTGTAGGTCGCCACAGCACCTCCGGCAGTCACACCGACAGCACCCAGAACCGCACCCACCAGCATTGATTTGTTCACGTGAACCTCCTGATCGTACCCGCGGGCATATGGCCCGCCTTCTCCCAGCCTTGGAGCAAAAAAAAAGGCGCGAGTTCAACACTCGCGCCTTTCTTTACGCCGGACGGCGCAGGACGAAGCCTTACGGGCGCTCGTCCACACCCTCGGTCTTGACCGGCGGGATCAGGTCTTCGCTGCTCAGGTTCAGCCAGATCAGCACCACGTTGGCGATGTAGATCGACGAGTAGGTACCCGCCATGACACCGATGAACAGCGCCAGGGAGAAGCCGAACAGGTTGTCGCCGCCGAAGAACAGCAGCGCGGCGATCGCCAGCAGGGTCGATACCGAGGTGGCAATGGTGCGCAGCAAGGTCTGGGTGGTCGAGACGTTGATGTTCTCGATCAGCGAGGCCTTGCGCATCACGCGGAAGTTCTCGCGCACCCGGTCGAACACGACGATGGTGTCGTTGAGCGAGTAACCGATGATCGCCAGTACCGCCGCCAGCACCGTCAGGTCGAAGGTGATCTGGAAGAACGACAGGATACCCAGGGTCACCACCACGTCGTGGACCAGCGAGATGATCGCACCGACGGCGAACTTCCACTGGAAGCGGAAGGCCAGGTAGATAAGGATGCCGCCCAGGGCCAGGAGCATGCCCATGCCGCCCTGGTCGCGCAGTTCTTCACCGACCTGCGGGCCGACGAACTCGACACGCTTGACCGTGGCCGGGTTGTCGCCACCGGCCTTCTGCAGCGCCGCGGCCACCTTGTTGCCCAGTTGCGGGTCGTCGCCCGGCATGCGCACCAGCAGGTCGGTGGTGGCGCCGAAGCTCTGCACCACGGCCTCGTGGAAGCCGGAATCGACCAGCTCGGCACGCACGGCCTTGAGATCCGCCGGGCGCTCGTAGGTCAGCTCGATCAGCGTGCCGCCGGTGAAGTCCAGGCCGAAGTTCAGGCCCTTCTGCCACCAGCTGAACAGCGCCAGCACGGTGAGGAGCACGGTAATGGCGAACGCGACATTGCGCACGCCCATGAAGTTGATGGTTTTCATCGCAGCTCCCTCAAACCCACAGCTTCTTGATGTCACGCCCGCCGCAGGTCAGGTTGACCATTGCACGGGTCACCATGACGGCGGTGAACATCGAGGTGAAAATCCCGAGGGACATGGTGACCGCGAAGCCTTTGACCGGGCCGGTACCCATGGCGAACAGGATGCCGCCGACCAGCAGGCTGGTCAGGTTGGCGTCGATGATCGCGGTGTACGCACGGTTGAAGCCTTCGTGGATGGCGCGCTGCACCGACATGCCGGCTTTGAGCTCCTCGCGGATACGCGAGAAGATCAGCACGTTGGCGTCCACCGCCATACCCATGGTCAGCACGATACCGGCGATACCCGGCAGGGTCAGCGTGGCCCCCAGCAGCGACATCAGCGCCAGCAGCAGGACCATGTTGCCCGCCAGGGCCACGGTGGCGATCACGCCGAAGCCACGGTAGATGGCGATGATGAACAGCGAGACGAACAGCATGCCCCACAGGGACGCGTCGATACCCTTGGTGATGTTGTCGGCACCCAGGCTCGGGCCAATGGTACGTTCTTCGGCGAAGTACATAGGCGCGGCCAGACCACCGGCACGCAGCAGCAGGGCCAGCTCGGACGATTCGCCCTGGCCGTTCAGGCCGGTGATGCGGAACTGGCTGCCCAAAGGCGACTGGATGGTCGCCAGGCTGATGATCTTCTTCTCTTCCTTGAAGCTCTGTACGGCAACGTCCTTCTCGACGCCATCGACGGTCTGCTTCTCGTAGCGGGTGATCGGCTTCTGCTCGATGAAGATCACCGCCATGCTGCGGCCGACGTTGCTGCGCGTGGCGCGGCTCATCAGCTCGCCGCCATGGCCGTCGAGGCGAATGTTCACCTGCGGGCGACCGTGCTCGTCGAAGCTGGCCTGGGCGTCGGTGACCTGGTCACCGGTGATGATCAGGCCGCGCTCGACCGGAGCGGAGCGGCCGCCTTCGCGGAACTCGAACACCTCGGTGGTGGCCTTGGACGCGCCTGGCTCGGCGCCGAAGCGGAACTCCAGGTTGGCGGTCTTGCCGAGGATACGCTTGGCTTCGGCGGTGTCCTGCACGCCCGGCAGCTCGACCACGATGCGGTTGGCACCCTGGCGCTGCACCAGCGGCTCGGCCACGCCCAGCTCGTTCACACGGTTGCGGACGGTGGTCAGGTTCTGCTTGATGGAGTATTCGCGGATCTCGGCGACCTTGGCCTGGGTCAGTGCCAGGCGCAACACGGCGAGCTCGTTGCGCTCGGTGGTGGTCAGGTCGAAATCACTGAAATTCTTGCGGATCAGGCTGCGGGCCTGTTCGCGGGTAGCATCGTCGGCGAAGCCCAGCATGATCCCGCCGTCCTGCTGCGGCAGGCTGCGGTAGCGGACGCGCTCTTTGCGCAGCAAGGTCTTGACCTCGCCTTCGTAGACTTTCATGCGCGCGGTCATGGCCTTGTCCATGTCCACTTCCAGCAGGAAGTGCACACCACCGGACAGGTCCAGGCCGAGCTTCATCGGGCTGGCACCCAGGTTGCGCAGCCACTGCGGCGTGGTCTGGGCCAGGTTCAGGGCCACGACATAGTCGTCACCGAGAGCCTTGCGCGCCACATCCTTGGCCGGCAGCTGGTCTTCCTGGTTGGTCAGGCGCACCAGGGCACTGCCCTTCTCGCCCAGGCTGCCGCCTTTGACGGTGATGCCGGCATCGGTCAGCGCCTTGGTGACGCGATCGAGATCGGCCTGGCTGACATGCAGGGCGGAACTGGCGCCGCTGATCTGCACCGCCGGATCATCCGGGTAGAGGTTGGGTGCGGAATAAATGAAGCCGACCGCCAGTACCACCACGATCAGCAGGTATTTCCACAAAGGGTATTTGTTCAGCATCACGCCGCCCGTTCAAGACGCGGGGCGCTTTGCGCGCCCCGACTGGAAAAATGAAACCGGTAACTCAGATAGCCTTGAGCGTACCTTTTGGCAGGGTCGCGGCAATGGCGCCCTTCTGGAACTTCAGCTCGACATTGTCGGACACTTCCAGGACCACGAAGTCGTCGGCAACCTTGACGATCTTGCCGGCGATGCCACCGTTGGTGACAACTTCGTCACCTTTTTGCAGGTTGCTCAGCAGGTTCTTCTGCTCTTTGGCACGCTTGGCCTGCGGGCGCCAGATCATCAGGTAGAAGATGACCAGGAAGCCGACCAGGAAGATCCACTCGAAGCCGGTACCGGCTGGGCCGGCGGCGGGGGCTGCTGCGTCCGCGTAGGCGGCGGGGATAAAGAAGCTCATTGGGCTCTCCTAATGGAATTTTCTAATAATGATTGCGAACAGTCAGTCCAAAGGCGGAACGGGAAGCCCGCGCTTGGCGTAGAAGGCGTCGACAAAGGCGGCCAATTTACCCTGTTGAATAGCCTCGCGTAAACCGGCCATCAAGCGCTGGTAATGGCGCAAGTTGTGGATGGTATTCAGCATGCTGCTCAACATTTCGCCGCACTTGTCCAGGTGGTGCAGGTAGGCGCGGGAGAAGTTGGTGCAGGTGTAGCAATCGCAGGTCGGATCCAGCGGCGATTCATCGTGGCGATGGAACGCGTTGCGGATCTTGATCACCCCGGTATCGACGAACAGATGGCCGTTGCGCGCGTTGCGCGTGGGCATCACGCAGTCGAACATGTCGACGCCGCGGCGCACACCCTCTACAAGATCTTCCGGCTTGCCTACCCCCATAAGGTAACGAGGTTTGTCAGCCGGCATCTGCGCGGGCAGGTAGTCCAGCACCTTGATCATCTCGTGCTTGGGTTCGCCCACCGACAGGCCGCCGATGGCCAGGCCATCGAAGTCGATGTTGACCAGCGCTTCCAGCGAGCGCATGCGCAGGTCCTGGTACATGCCGCCCTGGACGATGCCGAACAGCGCCGCGGTGTTGTCGCCGTGGGCGTTCTTCGAGCGCTGGGCCCAGCGCAGCGACAGCTCCATCGAGGTGCGCGCCACGTCGTGCTCGGCCGGGTACGGCGTGCACTCGTCGAAGATCATCACGATGTCCGAGCCCAGGTCGCGCTGCACCTGCATGGACTCTTCCGGCCCCATGAACACCTTGGAACCGTCCACTGGCGATGCGAAGGTCACGCCTTCCTCCTTGATCTTGCGCATGGCGCCCAGGCTGAACACCTGGAAACCACCGGAATCAGTGAGGATAGGGCCTTTCCATTGCATGAAATCGTGCAGGCCGTTGTGTTTCTTGATGACCTCGGTGCCCGGGCGCAACCACAGGTGGAAGGTGTTGCCGAGGATGATCTCGGCGCCGATGGCCTCGATGTCACGCGGCAGCATGCCCTTGACCGTGCCATAGGTGCCCACCGGCATGAAGGCCGGGGTCTCGACCGTGCCACGGGGGAAGGTGAGCCGGCCGCGACGGGCCTTGCCGTCGGTGGCCAGCAGTTCGAACGACATTCGACAGGTGCGACTCATGCTTGATCCTCTGGGCCGCGTGGCGCCGGATTGCGGGTGATGAACATGGCATCACCGTAACTGAAGAAGCGGTAACCGTTTGCGACCGCCGCCGCATAAGCGGCCATGGTCTCCGGGTAACCGGCGAAGGCCGAGACCAGCATCAGCAGCGTGGACTCCGGCAGGTGGAAGTTGGTGACCAGGCAATCGACCACATGGAACGGCCGGCCGGGGAAGATGAAGATGTCGGTGTCGCCGCTGAACGCCTTGAGCTCGCCATCGCGCGCCGCGCTCTCCAGCGAACGCACGCTGGTGGTGCCCACGGCGATCACCCGCCCGCCACGGGCGCGGCAGGCCTGCACGGCATCGACCACATCCTGGCCCACTTCGAGCCACTCTTTATGCATGGTGTGGTCTTCGATCTTGTCGACCCGCACCGGCTGGAAGGTGCCCGCCCCTACGTGCAGGGTGACGAAGGCGCGCTCGACGCCCTTGGCGGCGATCTTTTCCAGCAGCGCCTCGTCGAAGTGCAGGCCGGCGGTGGGCGCGGCCACGGCGCCGGCGCGCTGAGCGTAGACGGTCTGGTAGCGCTCGCGGTCGGCGCCCTCGTCGGGGCGGTCGATATACGGCGGCAGCGGCATATGGCCGACGCGCTCGAGCAGCGGCAGCACCTCTTCGCTGAAACGCAGCTCGAACAGCGTGTCGTGGCGGGCGACCATCTCGGCCTCGCCACCGCCGTCGATGAGGATCTGCGCGCCTTCCTTAGGCGCCTTGCTGGCACGCACATGGGCCAGCACGCGGTGGCTGTCGAGCACGCGCTCGACCAGCACTTCCAGCTTGCCGCCGGAGGCTTTCTGGCCGAACAGCCGCGCCGGGATCACCCGGGTGTTGTTGAACACCATCAGGTCACCGGGACGCAGGTAGTCGAGCAGGTCGGTGAACTGCTTGTGGGCCAGTTCGCCGCTGGGGCCGTCGAGCACCAGCAGGCGGCTGCCATGACGCTCGGCCAGTGGATGGCGGGCAATCAGGGAATCGGGGAGTTCGAAGGAAAAATCGGCGACGCGCATGATGATGTTCGGGTTCGACAGGGCCGGGAAGTTTAGCCCAATGCGTGAAAATTGACCATGAAAGCCGATTGACCGCCTTGGGCGACCTCTCTATACTGCGGCGCCACAAGCCCTGATGGCGGAATTGGTAGACGCGGCGGATTCAAAATCCGTTTTCGAAAGGAGTGGGAGTTCGAGTCTCCCTCGGGGCACCAAGATCCAGAAAAAACCGACCTTATGGTCGGTTTTTTTGTGTCTGGCATGCCAGGGTGCTAAGAGGCAGCTGCTTTACCGCCTCTAGCCAAGTCTTGCGACACTCCTGACTGCACAGAAAATCACACTTAGTGCGATTTACCGTAGCGCCACAGCATTGACTTCACGTTACCAGCCGCACAGGGTAAGTGACTTCTAGCCCCATCGGAACATTCCCTGTGCCACTAAGCCATCGCCCCGTTCAGCCTGCCGATATCGCCACGCTCTGCGGCTTCCCTCAAAGCCCGGACGAACTCTTCTACATGTTCCCCAAAGCCACCTACCCGCTCACACCCGCGCAACTGAGCGAAGCCATCGCCCAGCGCAGCGGTTCGACAGTGATCGAGGCCGATGGCGTGATCGTTGGCTTCGCCAACCTCTACAAAGCCGAACACGGCGGCGTCTGCGCGCTGGGTAATGTGGTGGTGGCGCCGGCTGCGCGGGGTCAGGGCGTGGCACGTTACCTGGTGCAATGCATGATCGCCCTGGCCCGCGAAGAATTCGCGGCGCGGGAGATCTGGGTGTCGTGTTTCAATCACAACACCGCAGGGTTGCTGCTTTATCCACAGCTGGGTTTTGTACCGTTCGGGATCGAGGAGCGGCGGGCGCCGGATGGAAGTCGGGTGGCGCTGGTGCAGATGAAGCAGGTGTTGGGCTGAGGTTGATATGGTTTACCGGTGTGCAGTGTGGCCTGGATTGAGGCTGCGTTGCAGCCATCGCGGGTCAAGCCCGCTCCCACGCTGACGATGCTCGCAATTCTGCTCACCGTGCGACAGTGCAGTACAAAAGACCGGGTGCAAGGAATCTGGCTGGACTAACCATCTGTAGTGCGCAAGCGTGCGGCCTGGACATGGGACTGGGCTCGAATGATTTCATCTGCGTCACCTTCGGCCAGTACCTGTGACAGGTATTCCTGAATCGCTGCCTCTGAATCCAGTAGATCCGCAACCTTGAATGACGTCAGTTCACTGGTCATGCTCGACTTCCTGAAAGTGAATGGGTCATGAGCCTAAACCATCGCCGCGAGGGACGTTTCTCCGCTTGATGTAGGCATCTTCTTAAGCACTGATCAGAAAAACCGCGTTACACCCTGCGACGAATCCCAGCGAACCTTAACCCCTCCCGCGACGTCGGAACCTGCATCCCCGCTTCGAGGTTCCCCCAACGTGAAAGCCCTCCTCGCCCGCAAGTACCGCCTGGTGGTCAAGACCTTCGGCTACATCGGCTGGTCGCTGTTCTGGCTGCTGATCTGGGACGTGCTGGTCACCATCGACTTCATGCTGTTCTTCAACAGCAAGTTCAGCCTGCCGCTGATCCCGCTCACCCTGCTGGGCTCGGCGCTGGTGGTGCTGGTGAGCTTTCGCAACAGCAGTGCCTACAACCGCTGGTGGGAGGCACGCACCTTGTGGGGGGCGCTGGTGAACAGTTCACGCAGTTTCGCCCGGCAGGTGCTGACCCTGGTCGACGACCCGGCTGACGGGCCGAACCCGGTGAAGGCGACCTTGCTGCGCCGGCACATCGCCTATGTGAACTGCCTGGCCGCCCACCTCAAGAACGAGAAATGCCCGGACGAGCTGATGGCCTTCATACCGCCCGGCGAGTTCGAGCGGCGCAATCGCTCCAACAACTTTGCCAACGACATCCTCAGCGGTTCGGCGGCACTGCTGGCCCAGGAATACCAGGCCGGGCGGCTGGACAGCATTCGTCTGGCGCGCCTGGAGTCGACGCTGGTGGACCTGTCCAACGCCCAGGGCGGGATGGAGCGGATCGCCAATACGCCGCTGCCCTACCCTTATGTGTACTTCCCACGGCTGTTCATCACGCTGTTCTGCCTGATCGTGCCGGTGGGGCTGGTGGAATCGCTGGGCTGGTTCACGCCGCTGGCCTCGACCGTGGTCGGCTTCATGCTGCTGGCGATCGAACGGATCGGCACGGACCTGCAGAGCCCGTTCCGCATCAGCGAGCATCAGATCCCGATGGACACGATCTGCGAGACCATCGAACGCAACCTGGAGTCGATGCAGCGTGAGGCGCAGTGTACAGCCAGCGTGCCTTGAGCGCCCGGTCCCTGCCTACCCCCGCCGTGCATACTCCCGACACCCTTCCCAACCGATCCCGCTCTGGGCCGTGTGCTGCAACAACCACTCCAGCGCCGGCTGGGCCTTGGGCAAGCCGTCACGGAACTGGATCACCCCCTTGCGCCACAGCAGCATCAACGTCAGCACCCGCTGCGCCGAGGCCTCGGCGGTCAGCGGCCCGTCATCCTGGGCATCGATGTCCCACAGAGAAACCCGCAGTTGCTGGCTGTCCAGGAACGCTTCGCCATCGGCGCGTCGCTGGCCATAGGGCGGACGGAACAACGGTACATACTGTTCGGCCAAGTCGGCCTGCACCCGCGCCTGGCTGCGTCGCAGTGAGTCCTGCCAATCCTGCCACTGGGCATGAGAGCGGTATTCCCAGCCCTGGATACCCACGCACTGGCCGGCATACAGATCGCCCAGCGGGCCGGCATCGCGGCGTTGCTGCAGGCGATTGCCGAGCACGAAGAAAATCCCGTCGAGCTTCTGCCGACGCAGGTAGTCAGCCAGCGCATCGGTGCTACCGCCCTGAGGGGCAGGGCCGCTGACGAAGGTCAGCAGGAACATCCGGTCATTGAGTTCCTCGCCATTGCGCTCACGATCGGAGAGCTTCGCCACTTCGCTGGTGGTCTGCGGGAACAGCGCGGCCTTGCGCAGTTGCTCATCCAGGTAACGGGTATGGAACTGATGACTGGGCTCTACCCACTCGGTGTAGAACGAGCCGACATCATCGGCGAAAACGGCCGCCTGCGTGCGTAGATCCGCCATGGACTCAACCGGGTAGCAGAACGAGGCATCCTGCTCGCAGCTCTGCTGCGCCTGTTGATAACTGGTCCACAGGCGCTGCCACAGACGAGCGCGCACGGCCCGCACGACGCTCAGGTTGACCTGGCGCAGGCCAAGGCGGCTCTTCAACGCCGGCTCGTCGAGCATCTCGCTTTCGTGCAGCACCCGGGCAAACGACAGGATTTCCGCCCGCGACGCAACATCGAACAGCGTCGGGCTGTTCAGCTGCTCGGGCCACAGGTCACGGTCGAAACTGACGAAATTCGCCGGGGCCGCCTGCGCACCCAGGCTCAGCAGCCCAGCGAACAGGGCAAACGCGATACGCACGATGTGCATTCTCCTTGAAGGCATGCCGCGCACTATAACGCGACGCCCGCTGCTTGCCTGTGGCGATGTTCGCTGACTATCGTCGCCATAGTTTGGCGTTGCGCCGGCAGCCCCGTAGAATTCGCCCGACGATTCCAGGAGCCGACCCGATGCTGACGGTGATTTCCCCCGCCAAGACCCTCGACTACGACACCCCGCCGGTGACCCAGCGCCACACCCTGCCCCAGTACCTGGACGATTCCCAGGAACTGATCGTGCAACTGCGCGAGCTGTCGCCGGCGCAGATCGCCGAGCTGATGCACCTCTCCGACAAGCTCGCCGGCCTCAACGCCGCGCGTTTCGGCAGCTGGACCCCCGATTTCACCCCGGCCAACGCCAAGCAGGCGCTGCTGGCGTTCAAGGGCGACGTCTACACCGGGCTCGATGCCGAAAGCCTGGGCGAGGACGATTTCAGCTATGCCCAGGATCACCTGCGCATGCTCTCGGGCCTGTACGGCCTGCTGCGCCCGCTGGACCTGATGCAACCCTACCGCCTGGAAATGGGTACCAAGCTGGCCAACGCCCGCGGCAAGGACCTCTATGCCTTCTGGGGCACGCGCATCAGCGAGTGGCTGAACCAGGCGTTGGCCGACCAGGGCGACGACGTGCTGCTGAACCTGGCCAGCAACGAGTACTTCAGCGCGGTGAAGAAAAGCGCCCTGAAGGCACGGGTGATCGACGTCGACTTCAAGGACCTGAAGAACGGCCAGTACAAGATCATCAGTTTCTATGCCAAGAAGGCCCGCGGGATGATGAGCCGCTTCGTGATCCAGGAGCGGGTCAACGACCCGGAGCAGCTCAAGCGCTTCGATGCGCAGGGCTACTACTACAGCGCGGAGCAGTCCAAACCCGACCACCTGGTATTCCTGCGCGATCACGCTGAGGGCTGATTTTTTCAGCGCCGCTTTGCAGCTCATCGCGGGGCAAGCCCGCGATGAGCCCATCAGCCCTGCAACGGGGCACGCTGCAAAAAGCCATCAGCCAAAATTCCAGCGTCAATAAATCATCAGCCACATCCTTATCGCAAAACGCCATAAGACCGTTCGTAGTTTTTTGACGATTTTTGAAAAATATTTTCGCATGCTGGCATATAACCATCCCCCTGCGATTTCGCCCTTTATATACGGGGATGAAACTGTGGCGTGCCATCACATTGAAAGTATTTCCCTCTGAAAAAATATTTAGAAATCTTTCACCGTGGCGGAACCGCCCCAGGAACTTCTGCTACGCCCAATGGCTCATAGCACCCGTAACGAGTTTCAAGCGCTGAGCGTGAGAAATGACTTACAGATGACAAAGGGCCGCTATTCACAATCGGCCCCACAACTTCAACGGCGGTACAGGAAGTGCCTGAAGCCATTATCCATGCAGGAGAGAAGCGCCCCTAAAATTCGTCCTAGTGGTTGATTTCAAAGGATTTATCCACTTGAAAGAACAAGCACAGCAATTCGCGAATGGCGATTTGCAATAAAGACGGCTGCATTTCAGGGCACGCCTTTTAAATATTGGCCTTTGACTGCCAACTTTGAGTGCATAACTTTTTGCGCTCCGGATTTATTCATGCCTGCGTTCGGTGAAGTGTCAATTCGCCACGGATCCGTACGCCCGAATACTGCTGGTCAATCAACCCGGTCGGCTCTTCGCTGAAGGGCTGGCGTGATAAACACACGAGGTGAATGCGATGCGTATCAGCATCTTTGGTTTGGGTTATGTGGGTGCAGTCTGTGCCGGTTGCCTGTCGGCACGAGGCCATGACGTGATTGGGGTGGACGTGTCCAGCACCAAGATCGACCTGATCAACCAGGGCAAGTCGCCCATTGTCGAGCCGGGCCTGGAAGCGTTGCTGCAGCAAGGCATCGCCAAAGGCCGCCTGCGTGGCACCACCGACTTCGCCGAAGCCATCCGCGCCAGCGATGTGTCGATGATCTGCGTCGGCACGCCGAGCAAGAAGAACGGCGACCTGGGCCTGGAGTATATCGAGTCGGTGTGCCGCGAGATCGGCTACGTGCTGCGCGACACCGACCGCCGTCACACCATCGTGGTACGCAGCACCGTGCTGCCGGGCACCGTCAAGAACGTGGTGATCCCGATCCTCGAGGACTGCTCGGGCAAGAAGGCCGGTGTCGATTTCGGCGTGGCGGTCAACCCCGAGTTCCTGCGCGAAAGCACCGCGATCAAGGACTACGACCACCCACCAATGACCGTCATCGGCGAACTGGACAGCGCCAGCGGCGACGTCCTGCAAGCCCTGTACGAAGAACTCGATGCCCCGGTGATCCGCAAGCCGATCGAAGTGGCCGAGATGATCAAGTACACCTGCAACGTCTGGCACGCGACCAAGGTCACCTTCGCCAACGAGATCGGCAACATCGCCAAGGCGGTCGGCGTCGATGGTCGCGATGTGATGGACGTGGTCTGCCAGGACAAGGTGCTCAACCTGTCGCAGTACTACATGCGCCCCGGCTTCGCCTTCGGTGGCTCGTGCCTGCCCAAGGACGTGCGCGCCCTCACCTACCGCGCCTCGAGCCTGGACGTGAAGGCGCCGCTGCTCGACTCGCTGATGCGCAGCAACGAGTCCCAGGTGCAGAACGCCTTCGACATCATCGAAAGCCACGACAAGCGCAAGGTCGCCCTGCTGGGCCTTTCGTTCAAGGCCGGTACCGACGACCTGCGCGAAAGCCCACTGGTGGAGCTGGCCGAGCGCCTGATCGGCAAGGGCTACCAGCTGGACATCTACGACCAGAACGTCGAGTACGCCCGGGTGCACGGCGCCAACAAGGAATACATCGAATCGAAGATTCCGCATGTGTCCTCCTTGCTCAACGCCAACTTCGAGCAGGTGGTGAACGACGCCGACATCATCGTGCTGGGCAACCGTGACGAGAAGTTCCGCGCCCTGGCCCAACAGGCACCGGCCGGCAAGCAAGTGATCGACCTGGTCGGCTTCATGAGCAAGCCGACCTGCACCACCAGCCGCACCGAAGGCATCTGCTGGTAAACCCGGTCGGGCGGCGCGTCCCTCCCCAGCGCGCCGCCCTCCCCACCCCGAATTCTCGACGGATGCCGAACATGCAAAGGTTCCAGACAGTGCTGTTGCAGTGCGCCGGCTGGCTGCTCTACATGAGCCTGCTCATGCTGATCGCCCTGGCCCTGCCCAGCGATATCTTCGATTCGCAGTCGAAGCACTTCATCTTCCTGGTCGGCGCTGTCGGCATCTGGCGCTACTCCATGGGCGCCACCCATTTCATCCGCGGCATGATCTTCCTCTACCTGGTCTACCCATACCTGCGCCGCAAGGTGCAGAAGCTCGGCAAGGCCGCCGACCCGTCGCATGTGTACCTGATGGTCACCAGCTTTCGCATCGATGCACTGACCACTGCCCAGGTGTACAGCTCGGTGATCCGCGAGGCGATCGACTGCGGCTTCCCCACCACGGTGGTCTGCTCGCTGGTGGAGAAGTCCGACGAGCTGCTGGTCAAGAGTCTGTGGGCCAAGTACAACCCGCCCGGACACGTCACCCTGGACATCGTGCGCATCGCCGGCACTGGCAAGCGCGATGGCCTGGCCTATGGCTTTCGCGCCATCTCGCGGATGCTCCCGGACGACAACGCCGTGGTGGCGGTGATCGACGGCGACACCGTGCTGGCCGAAGGCGTGGTGAAAAAGACCGTGCCGTGGTTCAAGCTCTACCCCAACGTCGGCGGCCTGACCACCAACGAGTTCTGCGAAGTGCGCGGCGGCTACATCATGAGCGAATGGCACAAGCTGCGCTTCGCCCAGCGCCACATCAACATGTGCTCCATGGCCCTGAGCAAGCGCGTGCTGACCATGACCGGACGCATGTCGATGTTCCGCGCCAGCGTGGTGACCAACCCCGAGTTCATCGCCGACGTCGAAAGCGACTCGCTGATGCACTGGCGCCTGGGCCGCTTCAAGTTCCTTACCGGCGACGACAAGTCCAGCTGGTTCAGCCTGATGCGCCTGGGCTACGACACCTTCTACGTGCCTGACGCGGCGATCAACACGGTGGAGCACCCGCCGGAGAAAAGCTTCGTCAAGGCCAGCCGCAAGCTGATGTACCGCTGGTACGGCAACAACCTGCGGCAGAACTCCCGCGCCCTGGGCCTGGGCCTCAAGCGCCTGGGGCTGTTCACCAGCATCGTCCTGCTCGACCAGCGCGTGTCGATGTGGACCAGCCTGCTGGGCCTGACCGTGGCGGTGATCGCCAGCTTCAAGTTCGGCCTGCAGTTCCTGCTGGTGTACCTGCTGTGGATCGGCATCACCCGCCTGATCCTCACCATCATGCTGCTGTGCTCGGGGCACAACGTAGGCCCCGCCTACCCGCTGATTCTCTATTACAACCAGATCGTCGGCGCGGTGATGAAGATCTACGTGTTCTTCCGCCTCGACAAGCAGTCCTGGACCCGCCAGCCCACTGCCCTCAAGCGCGACCTCGCAAGTTTTCAACAATGGTTCAACACCTGGTCCTCGCGGACCATGACCTTCTCGGCCGCGAGCATCTTCGTCGCCGTGCTGTTCATGGTCGTGTGAGCCCCCGGATCGGATAACAGGAACGAATATCGCCATGAATACCGCCGTGAACGTCAACGTCGTGCATGAATCCGAAGCGCAGCGCCAGCATGCCCGGGTGCGCATTCCCGCCAAACTGCGCTACCTGGATGGCAACCGCGAGCCGCACGAGGTGAAGGTTGACGACCTGTCCGCCGGGGGCCTGTCCTTCCATGCGCCAAAGCCCCTGGCCGAAGGCGAAGTGCTGCGCGGCCGCCTGCAGTTCGTGGTCGACAACCTCGGCCTGTCGATGGACGTCGAGCTGCTGGTACGCACCAGCAGCCGCGACACCGGCCGCACCGGCACCGAGTTCCAGAACCTGGAGCCACGCGACATCGCCACCCTGCGCCATATCATCACCAGCCACCTGTCCGGCGAGCTGATCAGCGTCGGCGACGTGCTCAGCACCCTGCAGCGCGACAATTTCACCAAGGCGCGCAAGCAGAAGGACGGGGGCTCGGGCTTGTCCGCCTTCGGCCGCCTGCGCGCGGTCACCGTCACCGCCGGGGTGTTCGTGGTCGGCCTGGTGGCCTTCGGCTTCGTCGCCAAGTCGCTGTATGGCCTGTACTTCGTCAGCCATGCCGAGGCCGGCGTGGTCGCGGTGCCCACCACCAATGTCACCATGCCCCGCGATGGCAGCGTGCAGAGCCTGGTGGAAAACGGCGCGAGCGTGGCCAAGGGCGCGCCATTGGCAACCTTCAACACCAGCATGCTCGATTTGCTCAAGGGCCACCTGGACGACTCGCAACTGGAGCCGGCCAAGGTCGAGGAGCTGTTCGGCAAGCAACTCTCCGGAACCCTTACCAGCCCGTGCGACTGTGTGGTCTCGCGCCAGCTGGTGGATGACGGCCAGTACGCCAGCAAGGGCCAGCCGGTGTTCGCGCTGATCCCGCGTACCAGCACCCCGACCATCGAGGCGCGCTTCAGCTATCGCCAGTTCGATGAAGTGAAGCCGGGCACCCGGGTCAACTTCCAGATCGCCGGCGAGGATGAAGTACGCAGCGGCCGGATCACCGGCAGCTCGAGCCTGGACACCGACAACCTGGCCTCCGATATCCGCGTGCAGATCAAGCCCGACGGCGGCCTGCCGGCCGAACTCGCCGGCCGCCCGGCCTCGGTCAACAGCGACCGTGGCCCGTCGCTGAACTGGCTGATCGACAAGGCCGTGGCCCGCGGGCTGTAAGAGGATCGGATAATGACCAGCAGACACCCCGATATCTGTGGGAGCCGGCTTGCCGGCGATCGAGTGCGCAGCACTCGCCCAGCGGATGCAGCGCCTGCACTGGCCTCTCGCCGGCAAGCCGGCTCCCACAGGGACAGCTTGCGCCTGGGGGCATGCGCCCTGGCCGCCGCCATTACCCTGGCCGGCTGCGCCGGCCTGCCCGACCAGCGCCTGGCCAACGAAGCGCTCAAGCGTGGCGACACCGCCACCGCCGAACGCAACTACAAGGCCCTCGCCGACCTCGGCTACAGCGACGCCCAGGTCGGCCTGGCGGACATCCAGGTCGGCACCCGCGACCCGGCCATGCTCAAGCAAGCCGAGGCCACTTACCGCGCCGCCGCCGCCACCTCGCCCCGTGCCCAGGCGCGCCTCGGCCGCCTGCTGGTGGCCAAGCCCGACAGCACCCAGGCCGAGCGCGAAGAGGCCGAGACCCTGCTCAAGCTCGCGGCGCGACAAGGTGAGACGAACACCCTGATCCCGCTGGCGATGCTCTACCTGCAATACCCGCAGAGCTTCCCCAAGGTCAACGCCCAGCAACAGATCGACCAGTGGCGCGCCGCCGGCAACCCCGAAGCCGGCCTGGCCCAGGTGCTGCTGTACCGCACCCAGGGCACCTACGACCAGCACCTGGGCGAGGTGGAGAAGATCTGCAAGGCCGCGCTGTCGACTACCGACATCTGCTACGTGGAACTGGCCACCGTCTACCAGAAACGCGCCCAGCCCGAGCAGCAGGCCGCCTTGCTTGAACAGCTCAAGGCCGCCCATGCCCGCGGCGCCGTGCCCGCCACCCGGGTCGACAGCGTCGCCCGCGTGCTGGCCGACCGCAGCCTGGGCCAGACCGACGAGAAGACCGCCAAGGACCTGCTCGAGCAGGTCGCACCGGCCAACCCGGCATCCTGGGTGAGCCTGGCGCAGCTGCTCTACGACTTCCCCGAACTGGGCGATACCGACCAGTTGCTGGCCTACATCGACAAGGGCCGCGAAGCCGAGCAGCCACGCGCCGAACTGCTGCTGGGCCGCCTGTACTACGAAGGCAAGACCGTGCCGGCCGATGCGGCCAAGGCACAGGAGCACCTGCAGGCTGCCGCCGACGCCGGCGAAGTCAGCGCCGACTACTACCTCGGCCAGCTGTACCGCCGTGGCTACCTGGGCCAGGTCGAGCCACAAAAGGCCGTCGACCACCTGCTCGCCGCCGCCCGTGGTGGCCAGAACAGCGCCGACTACGCCCTGGCCCAGCTGTTCAGCGAAGGCCACGGTATCCGCCCGGCGCCGACCAATGCCTGGGTGTTCGCGCAGCTCTCCCAGGCCAACCCGACCCCACAGTCGGCCGAACTGCTGCAACAGCTCGACCAGCAGCTCACGCCCGACCAGCGCAGCCAGGCGCAAACCCTGCTGGCGCAGGAAAAGCAGGCGCGCGGCAGCATGGCCCAGGGCGCCAACAGCACCCTGGCCATCGAAGCGCTGCAGGACGAGAAAGAAGAAGTAGACGCCGAGGACTCGCTATGACGCTCAACCCCTTCGTGAAAGCCGGCATCGGCCTGGGCTTCGCCCTGCTGTGGTCGATGCCGACCCTGGCCGCCGAGACCGCGCAGAAGAACTTCGGCCTCGACGTGAAGATCACCGGCCAGTCCGAGGACGACCGCGACCTGGGCACCCGCTCCGGCGGCGATGTCAACGGCCTCGGCCTTGACCTGCGTCCCTGGGTGTACGGCGAGCGCGGCAACTGGAGCGCCTTCGCCATGGGCCAGGCGGTGGCCGCCACCGACATCATCGAGACCGACACCCTGCGCCAGAACGACGACGGCACCACCAGCGACAACGGCGACGACAGCCGCAAGCCGGACAAGAGCTACCTGGCCATGCGCGAATTCTGGATCGGCTACAGCGGCCTGACCCCCTACCCCGGCGAGCAGCTGCGCTTCGGCCGCCAGCGCCTGCGCAGCGACGACGGCATGTGGCGCGACACCAATATCGAGGCGCTGAACTGGACCTTCGACACCACCCTGCTCAAGGCCGACCTCGGCGTTGCCCAGCGCTTCAGCGAATACCGCACCGACCTCACCGAGCTGGCCCCCGAAGACAAGGACCGCACCCATGTCTACGGCAACGTTGCCACGCAATGGACACCCGGCCACTGGGTTGGCCTGCGTGCCCACCACAGCCATGACGGCGGCAGCCTGAAGCGCCCAGGCGAAACCGTCGACGCCCTCGACAAGACCCGCACCGGCGACCTCACCTGGCTGGGTCTGGAGGCCAACAGCGACGCCTACAACTGGCGCAACGACCACACCGTCAACTACTGGGGCAGCGTCACCTGGCTGACCGGCGACCGCGACACCCTCAGCAGCCAGGCAGTCGGCAACGATCAGGTCGCCACTGGCAAGCAGAGCGGCGACGTCAACGCCTGGGCCACCGACCTCGGCATCCGCCTGCGCCTCGACCCGCAGTGGCAGGTCGGCGCGGCCTACGCCCGAGGCAGCGGCGGCGGTGGCAGCGACGGCTCGAACAACTTCGAGCAGACCGGCCTTGAGAGCAACCGCTCCAACTTCACCGGCACCCGCTCGCGCGTGCACCGCTTCGGCGAGGCGTTCCGCGGCGAGTTGGGCAACCTGCAGGCGGCGACCCTGTTCGCCTCCTGGCAGCTGCGCGACGACTACGACGCCAGCTTCATCTACCACAAGTTCTGGCGCGTCGACGGCAAGCAGAACATCGGCTCCAGCGGCATCAACGCGGTGGTCGACGACGGTGGCATCAGCCGCCCGCTGGTGCAGGGCGAGAAAGACCTCGGCCAGGAAATGGACGTGGTCGTGACCAAATACTTCAAGCAGGGCCTGCTGCCGGCCTCGATCAGCCAGTCGATCGACGAACCGTCGGCCCTGGTGCGCCTGCGCGCCGGTGTGTTCAAGCCGGGCGACGCCTACGGCAAAGAAGCCGACTCGTACATGCACCGCGCCTTCGTCGACGTGATCTGGCGCTACTGAGGCCGGGAGAGGATAGCCATGAACCTGCACCCGAACCTTCGCCACAGCCTGCTCGCCAGCGCCCTGCTGCTGGCCGGCGGCCTTGCCCAGGCCGCCGAGCCCGAAATGGCCAAAGGGCTGCAACAGGCCAAGACCTATACCGTCTCCAGCGCGCCGATCGAGCCGCTGAAGATGGACCCGCCCAAGCTGCCCGACCTGTCCGGCTACACCGCACAGGCCGTGCAGCAGAAGATCGACCGCCGGCACAAGGGCAAGGTCAGCGTGCGCCGCATGCTTCAGGAGGACACCCTCAAGGAGTTCATCGGCGGCGACAACAAGGGCGCCGAATGGGTCCGCCGCCAGCACGGCATTCCCCAGGCGATCTTCGTCGATGACGGCCACGTCGACCTGGTGGAGCTGAGCAAGAAAGTCCCCAGCCAGTACCTGCGTGAAACAGCACCGGGCGTATACCTGGCGCGCCTGCCGATCGTGGTCGGGCGCAAGGGCGTGCTGGAGATCGACGGCAAGGTCAAGGAACTGCGCCTGTCCGAAGAAGGCGGTTCGTTCATCGTCAACGACGGCAAGCTGTTCGTCAGCGATACCCAGGTCACTGGATGGCGCGAGCAGGCCAATGGCCCGGCGACCTTCCGCAAGCCCGACGATTTCCGCCCATTCCTGCTCAGCTGGGGCGGCACCGAGACCTACATCGTCAACAGCAAGATGGCCAGCTTCGGCTACGCCAAATCCAAGTCCTATGGCGTGAGCATCTCGCAGTACACGCCGAACATGGCCAAGCAGATGGGCCGCCCGGAACCCACCGGCTGGATCATCGGTTCCGAGTTCAGCGACATGTGGTACGGCTTTTATTGCTACGAAACCCAGGACTTCGTGATCAAGGACTCGACCTACCGCGACAACATCGTCTACGGCATCGACCCCCACGACCGCTCGCACCGCCTGATCATCGCCGGCAACACCGTGTACGGCACCAAGAAGAAGCACGGGATCATCGTCTCCCGTGAGGTCAACGACAGCTGGATCATCAACAACAAGAGCTACGACAACAAGCTCTCGGGGGTGGTGATCGACCGTAACAGCGTCAACAACCTGATCGCCTACAACGAGATCTACCGCAACCACACCGACGGTATCACCCTGTACGAGAGCGGCGACAACCTGATCTGGGGCAACAAGCTGATCAACAACCGCCGCCACGGCATCCGCGTGCGCAACAGCGTGAACATCCGCCTGTACGAGAACGTCGCCATGGCCAACGGCCTGGTGGGCGTGTACGGCCACATCAAGGACCTGTCCGACACCGACCGCGACATCGCCCTCGACCCGTTCGACACCAAGGTGTCGCTGATCGTGGTCGGCGGCGAGCTGGCGGCCAACGGCTCGGGCCCGCTGTCGATCGATTCGCCGCTGTCGGTGGAGTTGTACAAGGTGTCGATGCTGATGCCGCGCAAGGCCAACGGCATCAGCTTCAACGGCGTGCTCGGCGAGCGCCAGGACGAAATCCTCGACCTGCTGGTGCGCCAGCAGAAGGCCGTGCTGATCGACCCGGTCGAACGCCAGACCGAAATGATCGACTAAGGAAGCCCAGACCATGACTCCACACCTGATGAAACTGCTGGGCCTGTCCGCCGCCCTCCTGGCCATCAGCCAGGGCGTGCGCGCCGAAGACGTCAAGGCGCCGACCTTCAGCGCCGAGCCCTGCTGCCAGCTGTGCCCCGAAGCCCACGACGCCAGCCGCTACACCACGCGCTACCAGCAGAACTTCACCACCCTGGTGCAAGCCCAGGGCGACTGGCTGTTCCGTACCCGTGAGGACCTGCGCACCGAGTTCGACACCACCCCAGGCGGCTACAAGCGCCTGCAGCAGGTGCACGACGCGTTCAAGAAGCGTGGCGTCGAGCTGGTGGTGGTGTACCAGCCGACCCGTGGCCTGGTGAACCGCAACATGCTCAACCCCGAAGAGAAGGCCGCCTTCGACTACCAGAAGGCGCTGCGCAACTACCAGGCCATGCTGCAGCGCTTCGCCAGGATGGGCTACAACGTGCCCGACCTGTCGCCGCTGACCAACGAGCAACTGGCCGCCGCCGACCAGGGCAAGGACTTCTACTTCCGTGGCGACCAGCACTGGACGCCCTACGGCGCCGAGCGCGCGGCGAAGATCGTGGCCGACACGGTGCACAAGATGCCGGCCTTCGAAGGCATCCCGCGCAAGGAGTTCGAGACCAGGAAGTCCGGGCGCATGGGCAAGACCGGCACCCTGCACAACGTCGCCGGCCAGCTGTGCGGCACCAGCTATGCGGTGCAGTACATGGACCAGTTCGCCACCGAACCGAAGGGCGCCGCCGGCGGCGACGACCTGTTCGGCGATTCGGGCAACGCGCAGATCACCCTGGTGGGCACCAGCCACAGCGGCAAGAACTACAACTTCTCGGGCTTCCTCGAGCAGTACATCGGCGCCGATGTGCTCAACGTCGCCTTCCCCGGCGGCGGCCTGGAAGGCTCGATGATCCAGTACCTGGGCAGCGAGGAATTCCAGAACAACCCGCCGAAGATCCTGGTCTGGGAGTTCTCGCCGCTGTACCGCCTCGACCAGGAAACCATCTGGCGGCAGATCCTCGGCCTGCTCGACGATGGCTGTGACGATCGCCCGGCACAGATGAGCGCCAGCGCCATCCTCAAGCCCGGCAAGAACGAGCTGATGGTCAATGGCAAGAACGGCGTGATCAAGGACCTGGTCAACCGCAACCACCAGCTCGACATCAAGTTCGAGGACACCTCGGTGAAGGTGTTGCAGGCCACCCTGTGGTACCTCAACGGCCGCCACGAGGACATCAAGATCGAGAAGCCCGAGACCTCCGACACCGACGGGCGCTTCGTCTTCCAGATGCGCGAGGACGAAGACTGGGCAGGCCAGAACCTGCTCGCCCTGGAGGTACAAGGGCCAGAAAGCGGTACGCAGAAAGTCGAAGCCAAACTCTGCAAACGCAACAACTTCGCCAGCCCCGCGCAGCACACCGCGCAAGCTGGCCAGTGAGGCGACCATGACCACCATCAGCATCAAGACCGCACCCGCCCTGCTCGCCCTCGCCCTGTTCGGCGGCGCGGCGCAGGCCGCGCTGGTGCCGCCCCAGGGTTACTACGAGGGCATCGAGAAGCTCAAGACCGGCGACGGTAATTTCCGCTGCGAAGCCGCGCCCAAGCCCTATACCGGCGCGCTGCAGTTCCGCAGCAAGTACGAAGGTTCGGACAAGGCCCGGGCGACGCTCAATGTCGCCTCGGAAAAAGCCTTCCGCAAATCCACCGAGGACATCACCACCCTCGAGAAAGGCGTGAGCAAGATGGTCGGCCAGTACATGCGCGATGGCCGCCCGGCGCAACTGGACTGCGCCTTGACCTGGCTCGACACCTGGGCACGGGCCGATGCGTTGATGTCCACCGATTACAACCATACCGGCAAGTCCATGCGCAAATGGGCTTTGGGCAGCATGAGCGGCTCGTGGCTGCGCCTGAAGTTCTCCAACTCGCAGCCACTGGCGGCGCACCGCGCCGAGGCCGAGCAGATCGAGAAATGGTTTGTGCGCCTGGCACGCCAGACCGTGCGCGACTGGAGCGACCTGCCGCTGGACAAGATCAACAACCACAGCTACTGGGCGGCCTGGTCGGTGATGGCCACCGCCGTCGCCACCGACCAGCAAGAGCTGTTCGACTGGGCGGTGAAGGAATACAAGGTCGGCGTCAACCAGGTCGACGAGCAGGGCTTCCTGCCCAACGAGGTCAAGCGCAAGCAACGCGCCCTGGCCTACCACAACTACGCCCTGCCGCCGCTGGCGATGATCGCCAGCTTCGCCCAGGCCAACGGCGTGGACCTGCGCAAGGAAAACAACTTCGCTCTGCAGCGTCTCGGCGAAGGCGTGCTGGCCGGTGCCCGCGACCCTGTTCATTTCAACACCCGCGCCGGCGTGAAACAGGACCTCAAGGACCTGAAGATCGACAGCAAGTACGCCTGGCTCGAACCGTGGTGCGCGCTGTACCAGTGCGTCGGCGACACCCTCGAGCGCAAGCATGACATGCAACCGTTCAACAGTTTCCGGCTGGGGGGTGATGTGACGCGGGTCTACGACCCGAGCGCGGAACAGAAAAAGTAACGCGATCCCTGTGGAAGCCGGCTTGCCGGCGATGCAAGGCAAAGCCTTGCCCTGCGATGGCCGGGGCCGCCATGCGGCCCATCGCCGGCAAGCCGGCTCCCACAGGGGACTAGGTTGCCTTCCAGCTTTTTGTTGGGGGGTTTGGGGGGCGCTGTGCCCCAGGTGCTGTGCATAACTAGGAGAACCGGGATGGTCTTCTCGTCCAACGTGTTCCTGTTCCTGTTCCTGCCGGTTTTCCTCGGCTTGTACTACGTGAGCGGGAATCGCTATCGCAACCTGCTGCTGCTGGTTGCCAGCTACATCTTCTACGCCTGGTGGCGGGTGGACTTCCTCGCCCTGTTCGCCGGGGTCACCCTGTGGAACTACTGGATCGGCCTGAAAGTCGGCGCCGCCGGCGTGCGCACCAAGCCCGCGCAGCGCTGGCTGCTGCTCGGCGTGGGCGTCGACCTGTGCATCCTCGGCTACTTCAAGTACGCCAACTTCGGCGTCGACAGCCTCAACGCGATCATGACCTCGATGGGGCTGGAGCCGTTCATCCTCACCCACGTGCTGCTGCCGATCGGCATCTCGTTCTACATCTTCGAGTCGATCAGCTACATCATCGACGTGTACCGCGGCGACACCCCGGCCACGCGCAATCTGATCGACTTCGCGGCCTTCGTGGCGATCTTCCCGCACCTGATCGCCGGCCCCGTGCTGCGCTTCAAGGACCTGGTCGACCAGTTCAACAACCGCACCCACACCCTGGACAAGTTCTCCGAAGGCTGCACCCGCTTCATGCAGGGTTTCATCAAGAAGGTGTTCATCGCCGACACCCTGGCGGTGGTCGCCGACCACTGCTTCGCTCTGCAGAACCCCACCACCGGTGATGCCTGGCTCGGCGCCCTGGCCTACACCGCGCAGCTGTACTTCGACTTTTCCGGCTACAGCGACATGGCCATCGGCCTGGGCCTGATGATGGGCTTCCGCTTCATGGAAAACTTCAAGCAGCCCTACATCAGCCAGTCGATCACCGAATTCTGGCGGCGCTGGCACATCAGCCTGTCGACCTGGCTGCGCGACTACCTTTACATCACCCTGGGCGGCAACCGCAAAGGCACCTTCAACACCTACCGCAACCTGTTCCTGACCATGCTGCTGGGCGGGCTGTGGCACGGCGCCAACTTCACCTACATCATCTGGGGCGCCTGGCACGGCCTGTGGCTGGCCATCGAGCGCGCGCTGGGTCTGGACACCAATCCACAGCGTTTCAACCCGGTGAAATGGGCCTTCACCTTCCTGCTGGTGGTGGTCGGCTGGGTGATCTTCCGCGCCGAGAACCTGCACGTGGCCGCCCGCATGTACGGCGCCATGTTCAGCTTCGGCGACTGGCAGCTGTCGGAAATCAACAGCGCCCAGCTCACCGGCCTGCAGGTCGCCACGCTGGTCGTCGCCTACCTCAGCCTGGCGTTCTTCGGCCTGCGTGATTTCTACCGCAACGCCAAGCCAACGCCAAAGGCAACGCCCGTGCAAATCAACGCCGACGGGTCGGTGGGGCTGGACTGGACGCGGATCATGACCCGCGCCCTGGTCCTGCTGCTGTTCGTCGCCTCGGTGCTCAAGCTCTCGGCGCAGAGCTACTCGCCTTTCCTCTACTTCCAGTTCTGAGGCCCCGATCATGAACCGGACACTTCGCATCACCTATTCGCTGTCGTTCATGGGCCTGCTGGTCGGGTTGGGCGCATGGTCGGTCGGCGGGCTGGAAAGTTTCAACCGCACCGGGCAGATGACCCTGCTCGACGGCAAGCTGGCCAAGGCCGCCGAAACCCACTACGACGAGCAGTTCCCGATCAAGCGCGTCGGCACCAACCTGTGGGCCGCGCTGGACTTCAAGCTGTTCAACGAAGGCCGCCCCGGCGTGGTGCTGGGCCGCGACCAGTGGCTGTTCACCGACGAGGAATTCAACCCCACCGTCGGCGCGCAGCAACAGATGCAGGACAACCTGGCCCTGGTGCGTGGGGTGCGCGACGCACTGCAACGCCAGGGCGTGCAACTGGTACTGGCGATCGTCCCGGCCAAGGCCCGCCTCTATTCCGAATACATCGGCAAGGAGACGCCGGCCAGCCTGCACGACGACCTGTTCAACCAGTTCCACGCCCAGGCGCGCCAGGCCAATGTGTTCGCCCCCGACCTGCTGGCGCCGCTGGAGCAGGCCAAGGCCCGCGGCCAGGTATTCCTGCGCACCGACACCCACTGGACGCCGATGGGCGCCGAAGTGGTTGCGCAATCGCTGGCCGAAGCCGTCGACCGCCAGCAGTTGCTCACCGGCGAGCCACAGGCGTACATCACCGAGGCCGGCGCCAGCGCGCCGTACAAGGGTGACCTGACCAACTTCCTGCCGCTCGATCCGCTGTTCAGCAACCTGCTGCCCACTCCCGACACCCTGCAACAACGCAAGACCCACCCGGTGCAGGCCGAGGGCGGCGAAGGTGGCGACGCGCTGTTCGACGACAGCCGCATCCCGGTGGCGCTGGTGGGCACCAGCTACAGCGCCAACCCGCGCTGGAACTTCCTCGGCGCCCTGCAGCAGGCCCTGCGCAGCGACGTCGCCAACTACGCCGAAGACGGCCACGGGCCGTTGCTGCCAATGCTCAAGTACCTGCAAAGCGACGCTTTCAAAAACGCCCCGCCACAGGTCGTGGTGTGGGAATTCCCCGAACGGTATCTGCCAATGAAGAACGACCTCAGCGCCTTCGATCCGCAGTGGATCGCGCAGCTGAAGAACTCCCGCAAATCCGAAGAAAACCTGGCCCTGTCGTCCAACCGGACGGACCACTGAAGATAGAGAGGAACACGCACATGACCACCAAGACTTCCATTGCCAAAGCCCTCACCCTCGCCGCCGGCCTGACCCTGGCCTCGATGCAGGCCTTCGCTGGCGCCGATGCCGCCCTCTATGGCCCGAGCGCGCCGAAAGGCTCGACCTTCGTGCGCCTGTACAACGCCGCCAGCAGCCCCACCGCCGCCAGCGTCGGCAACACCCAGATCAAGCAGGTCGGCGCCCAGGCCAGCAGCGACTTCAGCTTCCTGCCCGGCGGCGACTACACCGCCCAGGTCGGCGGCAAGAGCGTGCCGGTCAAGCTGGCCGCCGACAAGTACTACACCCTGGTCAACAACAGCGGCGGCAACCCGCAGCTGATCGAGGAGCCACCGTTCAAGAACAAGCAGAAAGCCCTGGTGCGGGTGCAGAACCTCAGCGACCAGCAACTGACCCTGAAGACCGCCGACGGCAAGACCGAAGTGGTCAAGCCGGTGGCGGCCAAGGGCCGTGGCGAACGTGAAATCAATCCGGTCAAGGTCAACCTTGCCCTGTATGCAGGCGACAAGAAAGTCGGCGACGTCAAGCCCGTCGCCCTGGAGCGCGGCGAAGCGGCCGTGCTGTATGTCACCGGTTCCGGCAACAGCCTGTCGCCGGTGTGGGTAACTCGCCCCGTGGCTAGCAACTGATCCCCCTGCCTCTAAAACGACTATTGGAGAAACATGATGATCCCGGTAATTCTTTCTGGTGGTAGCGGTTCGCGTCTGTGGCCTCTGTCGCGCAAGCAGTTCCCCAAGCAGTTCCTGGCGCTGACCGGCGAACACACGCTGTTCCAGCAGACCATCGAGCGCCTGGTATTCGATGGCATGGACACCCCCATCGTGGTCTGCAACAAGGACCACAAGTTCATCGTCCAGGAGCAGCTGGGTGCGCTGAAGCTGGAAACCCAGGCCATCCTCATGGAGCCGTTCGGCCGCAACACCGCGCCGGCAGTGGCCATGACCGCGATGAAGCTGGTCAACGAAGGGCGTGACGAACTGATGCTGGTGCTCCCGGCCGACCACGTGATCGAGGACCAGAAGGCCCTGCAGCGGGCCCTGGCCCTGGCCACCGTGGCCGCCGAGCGCGGCGAGATGGTGCTGTTCGGCGTGCCGGCGACCAAGCCCGAGACCGGCTACGGCTATATCCGCTCCAGCCAGGACGCGCTGCTGCCCGAGGGCGTGGCACGGGTCGCGCAGTTCGTCGAGAAACCCGACGAGAAGCGCGCCAACGAGTTCGTCCGCGCCGGCGGCTACTTCTGGAACAGCGGCATGTTCCTGTTCCGCGCCAGCCGCTTCCTCGAGGAGCTGAAAAAGCACGATCCGGATATCTACGACACCTGCCTGCTGGCGCTGGAGCGCAGCGACGAAGACGCCGATGTGCTGAGCATCGACGAAGCCACCTTTGCCTGCTGCCCGGACAACTCCATCGACTACGCGGTGATGGAGAAGACCCAGCGCGCCTGCGTGGTGCCGCTGTCGGCCGGCTGGAGCGACGTAGGCTGCTGGTCGTCGCTGTGGGATGTGCACGAGAAGGACGACAACGGCAACGTGACGAAGGGCGACGTGGTGGTGCAGGACAGCCACAACTGCATGATTCACGGCAATGGCAAGCTGGTGTCGGTGATTGGCCTGGAGAACATCGTGGTGGTCGAAACCAAGGACGCCATGATGATCGCCCACAAGGACAAGGTTCAGGGGGTCAAGCAACTGGTCAACACGCTGGACGCCCAGGGCCGCAGCGAAACCCAGAACCACCTGGAGGTCTACCGCCCCTGGGGCTCGTACGACTCGGTGGACATGGGCGGGCGGTTCCAGGTCAAGCACATCACCGTCAAGCCGGGCGCCAGCCTGTCGCTGCAGATGCACCACCACCGCGCCGAGCACTGGATCGTGGTGTCCGGCACCGCTGAGGTGACCTGCGACGAGAACGTGTTCCTGCTGACCGAGAACCAGTCCACCTATATCCCCATCGCCTCGGTGCACCGCCTGCGCAACCCAGGCAAGATCCCGCTGGAGATCATCGAGGTGCAATCCGGCAGCTACCTGGGCGAGGATGACATCGAGCGCTTCGAGGATGTGTATGGGCGCACCTCTACGCCGGTGGAGCGTGGGGTTTCGGTGAAGACCATCGCGCAGTAACAGCTGCGAGCTGCAAGAAAAAGCGGGGGCGCGGTGAATCGAAATGCTCGATTCGTCGCGCTCCCGCTTTTTCTTGTGGCTTGCAGCTTGCAGCTTGGCGCTCCAAGATGATCAAACCCCCGCCACCAAGGCCTGCCCCACCATGATCATCGGCGCCCTGCTCATCCTCACCTGGCTGGTCCTGCTGCTGCGTTACCCGGCCAAGGCCCTGCCGATTTCCCTGGCCGCCGTGTGCGGCCTGGGCCTGGTGGCGCTAGGGGTGGTCTGGCAGGACACCCGCGAGGCCTCGCAGCTGGCGCGCCTGGACATTCGCCTGACCTACGCCCCCGACCAGTGCCCCGCCGACCGCGCCCTGCAGGTGCGCATGAAGAACGGCAACAAGGCGCCGCTGACCGAACTGCGCTGGCGCGTGGCCGCCTATGCACCCGGCGATACCGTGAACCTTGCCGAGAATACCTATGCAGCACCCCGCTATCGCGGTCCCGGCGAATTGCAGCCGGGCGTCGAGTGGAGCGACTGCCTGCCGGTGCCGCCGCTGCGCTCGGGGTATCGGCCGCAGACCCTGGAGTTTCGTGCCGAACATCTGCAAGGTACATTCGCCAATTGATTCATTGCCTGTACCGGCCCTATCGCTGGCAAGCCAGCTCCCACAGGGGCTTCAGTGATCCCTGTGGGAGCTGGCTTGCCAGCGATAGGGCCGGGGCAGGTATTACGACCCTCCCACACCTAAGGCCTACCCCATGCCCACCGTCCTCATCACCGGTTGTTCCAGCGGCATCGGCCGCGCCCTGGCCGACGCCTTTCGCGATGCCGGCCACGAAGTCTGGGCCACCGCCCGCAAGCCCGACGACGTCGACGCCCTGCTCGCCGCCGGCTTTGCCGCACGCCAACTGGATGTGAATGACGGCGAGGCACTGACCCGCCTGGCCGACGAGCTGGAAGACCGCCACGGAGGCCTTGATATCCTCATCAACAACGCCGGCTACGGCGCCATGGGTCCGCTGCTCGACGGCGGTGTCGAGGCCATGCGCCAACAGTTCGAAACCAATGTCTTCGCCCTGGTCGGCGTGACCCGCGCGCTGTTCCCGCTGCTGCGCCGCTCGCGTGGGCTGGTGGTGAACATCGGCAGCGTCTCGGGCGTGCTGGTCACCCCGTTCGCCGGCGCGTACTGCGCGTCGAAGGCCGCCGTGCACGGGCTCACCGATGCCTTGCGCCTGGAGCTGGCGCCGTTCGGCATTCGGGTGATGGAAGTGCAGCCGGGGGCGATCGCCTCGCAGTTCGCCAGCAATGCCCAGCAACAGGCCGAGCAGGTACTGGCGAGCGATTCGCCATGGTGGCCGTTGCGCGAACAGGTACAGGCCCGGGCGCGGGCCTCGCAGGACCGACCGACTTCGGCGGCGGTGTTTGCCCAGCGCCTGCTGGCCGCCACGCGCAAGTCGCCAGTGCCGGCGCTGGTGCGTATCGGCAATGGCAGCACGGCGTTGCCGTTGATGGCCCGGGTGCTGCCGCAGAGGCTGTTGGATTGGGTGTTGCGCAAACGCTTCGGGCTGTTGCGACCGCTCTGACGACACAAGGCATCGTGGGAGCGGGCTTGCCCCGCGATGCGTTTCAAACCTGATCGAACGCCTGCCAGCCGCCGCCCAGCGCCTTGTATAGCCCGACCAGCGCCTGCGACACCGCCGCCGAGCTGTCGATCCACTGTTCCTCGCTGGCCAGCAGCGCCGACTGCACCGTCAGCACGTTGAGAAAGTCCACCGCCCCTTCCACGTACTGGCGCTGCGCGGTCTCCAGGGCGATGCGGTTCTGCCGCACCGCCTCGGCCAGGTGATCACGGCGCAGCTGGCTGGCGTTGTACAGGCGCAGCACGTCGTCGATCTCGTGCCAGGCACCGAGCACCACCTTGCGGTAGTTCAGCGCCGCCTCCTGCTGCTGGGCCTCGCGCAGCTCCAGGGTGCCCTTGAGCCGCCCGCCCTCGAAGATCGGCAGCGACAGCTGCGGGCCGAAGGCGAACCGGCGCGAATCCCAGCCGCCGAAATCGGACAGTTGCATGGCCTGGAAACCGACACTCCCGGACAAGCGGATGCTCGGGTAGAAGTCCGCCTTGGCCACGCCGATGCTGGCGGTGGCGGCATGCAGGCGGGCCTCGGCCTGACGAATGTCCGGCCGGCGCTCGGCCAGCTCCGAAGGCACGCCGATGGCGAAGCGCTGCTGCGGCGCGGGCAGCTCGCCACCTTGCAGCAGCTCACGCTGCAGGCTGCGTGGTGGTTCGGCAGCGAGCAAGCCGAGGGCGTTGATCAGGTCGTCGCGACGGGCTTCCAGTGTCGGCAGGCGCGCCTCGATCGAAGCCACCTGGGCGCTGGCCTGGGCTACGTCGAGGCGGGTAGCGACCCCTTCAGCCTGACGACCTTCGGACAACTTCAGGCTGTGGCGGGCAACCTTGAGGTTGTCCTGGGTGATGTCCAGGGTGTGCTGCACGGCACGCAACTGGATGTAGTTGCCGGCGGTTTCCGCAAGCAAGGCCAGCAGCACGCCCCGGCGGTCGTTTTCCGCCACCGCCACGCTCGCGTCGGCGGCCTCGACCTGACGGCGCACACGCCCCCACAGGTCAAGTTCCCAGCCGGCCACCAGGTCGCCTTGCCAGAGGTTGTACGCCGACTTGCCGGACTTGCCGGACGGGTCGTTCAGCCCCTCGGCGCTGTTGCGCGCACGGCTGTACCCGGCGTTCACGTCCACCGCCGGCAGCTCGTCCGCCGCCACGCTGCTGCGCAAGGCGCGGCTTTGCAACAGGCGGGCACTGGCCATGCGCAGGTCGAGGTTGCGTTCGGTGACCTTCTGGATCAGCGCGCTCAGGCGCGGGTCATGGAAGCTGTCCCACCAGCGCAGTTCCAGCGGTTCGGCCACCGGCTGGCTGGCCGCGGCAGCGCCTTGCGGCTCGGCCCAGTCCTTGGGCGCCTCGCTGTCCGGGCGCTGGAAGTCCGGGCCGAGGGTGCAGCCGGCCAGCAGCATGGCCAGCAGCAGAGGGCTCAGGCGTCTCATCGCGCAGTCACCTCTTTGCCAGCCAGCGTGTCGCCGTGGGTATCGATGGTCGCTTCCACCGACATGCCCACGCGCAGGCGCGCCAACAGCGGCTGGCCGTCATCGAAGACGATCTTCACCGGAATGCGCTGCACCACCTTGGTGAAGTTGCCGGTGGCGTTGTCCGGCTTCACGGCAGCGAAGGTCACCCCGGTGGCCGGGGCGATGCTCTCGACACGGCCGTGGAGTTGTTCGCCGGAGAAGGTATCGACGCTGATACTCACCGGTTGCCCCGGTTGCACATGGGTCAGTTGGGTCTCCTGGAAGTTGCCGACGATATAGGCGCGCTCCAGCGGCACCACCGACAGCAGCCGCGCCCCCGGATTGACGTAGGCCCCGATGCGCAGGGCGCGCTCGCCGACCATACCGTCGACCGGTGCGGTGATGCGGGTGTAGGACAGGTCCAGCCGGGCTTTTTCCAGCCCGGCTTCGGCACGCTTGAGCTGGCCATCGGCGCTGGCCACCTGGGCGCTGAGGATGTCCACCTGCTTGCGGGTGGCCAGCAGCGCCGCCTGGCTGTTGGCCAGCCGCGCACGGGCCTGGTCGACGCCGCTGCGCGCCTGCTGGGCATTCTGCACGGTGCCGGCGCCCTGCTCGGCCAGGCGGCTGTAGCGGGTCACCTCGTGGTCGGCGAAAGCCGCCTCGGCCTGGGCCGCCTTCACCGCCGCCTCGGCCTGGGCGATCAACGAGGCCTGGCGTTCAAGGGTGGCGCGGGCATCCAGGCTCTGCGCCCTGGCCACCAACAGTTGCGCCTGGGCGGCGTCGAGCGCGGCCTGGTAGTCGCGCGGATCGATGGTCGCCAGCAACTGGCCGGCACTCACCTGCTGGTTGTCCTCCACCAGCACCTCCTTGATGAATCCCGCCACCTTCGGCGCCACTACCGTGTAGTCGGCGGTCACGTAGGCGTCGTTGGTGCGCTGGCGATGATCGCTGCCGAACATCCAGGGGCCGACCAGGGCGGCGAGCACGGCCACGGCGAGTGCCGAGCCGATGAAGAGCGTCTTGCGGTTGTTGGTCATCTTTCTATCTCGAATTCAGCCCCGGCTTCAGGCCACCGCACGCGGCGGGAAGATCCGGGTAGGCACGAAGGGGATCAGGCAGATCATGGCGACGGCGATACCCGCCATCACCAGGTAGAGGTCGGCCGAGGTCAGCACCAGGGCCTGTTCATGGATGCGCTTGGCCAGGCCAGCGGCGTTGTCGTCGATCAGCGGCGCGTTGCCCAGGCTGTCGACCAGGTGGTTGGAATGAAAATGCCGGCGCAGGGTGCCAAGGGCGTCGAGCAGGCCGCCGGCGATCACCGCCGAGAGCCCTTTGACCGTGTTGAACCAGGCGGAAGCGAACGGGCCTTCCTGCGGGGTCATGCCATTGGTGGAGAGCATCAGCAAGGGCAGCACCGCCATTGGCTGGCCGAACACCTGCAGCAGGTAGAAGGGGTAGAAGTCGCCGCGAATCCACTGCGAGGTCAGCAGGCTGCTACCCACACACGACGCCGCCAGCATCGCCAGGCCCACGGCCAGCACCCAACGGCAGTCCACCGCGCGGATGTTGCACAGCGCTGCGGTGAGCGGCAGGGCGAGCAACTGCGGCATGGCCACCAGCAGCATCAGCGGGCTGGTTTGCGCCGGGCGGTAGCCCTGGATCTGCGCCAGGTACGCCGAAGGAATGCTGCCCACCCCGGACAACACCACCAGCACACCGGCCAGGGTCACCAGGGCGAAGCTCAGGTTGCGCCGCGAGAGCATGCGCAACTGGAAGAACGGCAATGGCTCGGACCACTCGTTGTACATGAACAGCACCAGCAACAGCAGGCCGCCACCGAGCAGCCAGCAGATCAGCGGCGAGTCGAACCAGCCCCAGCGGTCGCCCAGCGACAGGCCAAGGACGATGCAACTGATCGCCGGCAGGCCAAGCAGCACCCCGCGCCAGTCCAATTGCCTGAAGCGCTCCAGGCGCAGCGGATCCTGGGGCAGGCCCCAGCCGACACAGGCGATTGCCAGCAGCGACGGCAGGATGATCTGCCAGAACGCCCACTGCCAACCGACGTACTCGGTCCACAGCCCGGCCAGCGGCGTGCCGAGGTTGGGCCCGAAGGTGGCGGTCAGGGCATAGCAGGCCAGGCCATATATCTTGATGCCCGGTGGCAAGAAGCGCAGCGCCACGCTCATCAGCATCGGCGGCAAGGCGCCCGAGGCGAAGCCCTGCAGCACACGCAGCAACATCAGGCTGTGCAGGTTGGGAGAGAAGGGTTGGATCAGGCCGAGCACGGCAAACAGGCCGACGGCGGTCATGGTGAAGCGGCGCAGCGAGAAGGTGGTCGCCAGCCACGGCGCGAAGGCCATGGCCGAGACCGAGGCGGCGCTGTACACCGCCAGCAACCAGGCGCCTTCGTCGGCACCGATGCCCATGGCGCCACGGATGTCGCTCAGGGAAATCTTGGTCACCGCCTCGTTGAGCCCGGCGCACAGCACCGCCAGCAACACGCCGAACAGCCCGACCACCACCCGCAGGCCGAACGCCGTCTGCGCAGGGGCGACCGGCGCAGGGGCGGCGGCCAGCGCGGCGGAAGGCGCGGTCAGGGAACTCATGGATAGACATCTCCAGCAACATTTTAAGGGCTGGGGGAAGTCTAAGAAGGTCGAATGCTGACGAAAACTGACTTGTCGGCAGCTTTATGTTGCGCCAGACGCAATCCAGATGGATTTGCCGGCTATGGAACGTAAACGTTGCCGATCAAGGATCGATGCTGCCGCAAGCCTTCAACGTCTGCCGCAACCAGCGGTGCGCCGGGTCATTGTCGAAGCGCGGATGCCAGGCCTGCATCACGTTGACCTTCTCCAGCGGCACCGGGATCTCGAACGAACGCAAGGGCAGCTTCAAGCGCTGCACGCTGTTGAGGATATTGGCCGGTATCGGCAGGATCAGGTCCGAATCCGGCAGCGAAAACATCGCCGAATGGAAGCTGGTGGTGATCAGCGCCACTCGCCGCTCCACCTTGCAGTTGGCCAGCGACACGTCGATCGGCCCGTTGGCGCGACCACGCCGGGACACGCTGATCTGCGGGTAGGCGGCAAAACGCTCGGGAGTGATCACGGCATCGAAGATCGGGTGATCCTCACGGGCCAGGCCGACGAAGTAGGTGTTGAACAGGCTCTGCACCTTGATCTCCGGCCCCAGCTCGATGGCCGAGCTGATGATCAGGTCGATCTGCCCGTTGCGCAGCACCGCATCGTCATCGCCACTGCCCTCGGGCACGAAACGCAGCACCGTGCGCGGCGCCTGGGCCAGCATCATGCGCAGCAACTGTGCGCCATACAGGGCAATGAACAGGTCGTTGGTGCGGATGTTGAAGGCGCGGTCGAGGTTGACCAGGTCGACGGCATCGCGGCTGCGAAACACCAGGCCAGCCTGCTCCACCAAACCATGCACCTGTTCGCGCAGGGCCAACGCTCGCGGGGTCGGCACCAGGCCACGGCCGGCACGCACCAGGATCGGGTCGCCCATGGCCTCGCGGATTCGCCCGAGGGTCCGGCTCATCGCCGCCGGGCTCAGGTTCATGCGCTGGGCGGCGCCCACCACACTGCCTTCGTCGAGCAGCACATCGAGGGCGACGAGCAGGTTCATGTCCGGGAGTTGCATGGCCGTTTTCCGTGACAGCTGTGGGAAACGCGATGGTAACAGGTTGGCCGATTGCGTCTGACGCAATGGCGCCGTGCGTGGGGGACCATTTATCCGCAGAGGTTATTGAATCGACAATGGTGTGGCCTCACCGCCGGTAAGCCGCGGCGGCGAACCGCAGCGCCTACAGGCAGCGCATCTCCCTGTGGGCGCCGCGGTTCGCCGTTGCCACTTGCCGGCGATGAGCGCAGCACTGCCATCCATTCTCCAAAGGATTGCCCATGCCCCACCCGGTTCTGATCGCCATCGACGCCTCCCCGGCAGCCACCAGCCTGCTCACCCTCGCCCAGCGCTACTGCCGCCCCGGCGAGCACACCCTGCATGTGCTGCTGGCCATCGACTCGACCTTCGCCGTGCACGACAACCGCACCGCCTACACCGAGCAGGAGCTGGAGGAATACCCCGCCGCCTGCGACGAACAGCAACTGGCCGAGCACGCCGTGAACAGCGCCGTGTGCATGCTGCGCGAAGCCGGCTTCGACAGCCTGGGCTGCATGGTCGCCGGCCAGCCGGTGGAGGCGATCGTCGCCAAAGCCCGGGAGCTGGAATGCGAACTGGTCATCATCGGCCACCGCCACCTGTCACGGCTAGGCAGGCTGCTGGATCCGTCGATCAGCGCCAAGGTGATCGACCGGGTGAAGGTGCCCGTGCTGGTCGGGGCAGCCTGAGCCAGGAAAACCGTTGATCAGCCAGTACACACGAGGTAATGCAACTGCATTGACCAGGTAATGCACTCGCATTACCGTGGCCGATATTACCCCTCGCGGACTGACGACCATGGCTACTACCTTCGAAGCGGAATCGACCCTGACCGAGCGCTACCAGACAACGGTCCCCGAAACCGTTCGCCGCGCGTTGGGCCTGAAAAAGCGTGACAAGATTCACTACTCGATCCGCCCTGACGGAGCAGTGATACTCACCCGCGCAGAGACAGCCGAGGAAGACCCTGCCGTGGGGCAGTTCCTCGAATTCCTGGAGCGGGATATCGCCACCAACCCGCAACGTTTGAAGGTTGTCGATGCAGAGTTTGTCGCTCGCCTGAAGGCACTGGTTGGCGATGAAGAACTCGATCTGGATCAACCTCTTTCGGCGGATGATGAATGACAGATGCTGACCTCCCCCCCGTTTCTTCAACTGGCTGGACGGTGTTCGCACACCCCATGTTCCTCGATAAGCTGGACCAGCTGAAAAACGAACTGGAGGTCCTGAAGCGCAAGGCCCCCGATAGCTACACCAGGAAGAATGCCTGGAAACGGCTGACTGCAATTATTCGCCTGGCTTTTGATGGCATCGCGCAGGATCCAACCAAAACCGAGTATCGCCAGGGCAACACCCTGGGAGATGCCCACCGGCACTGGTTCCGGGCGAAGTTCTTCCAGCAATATCGTTTGTTTTTCCGTTATCACGCGTCGAGCAAGATAATCGTCCTGGTTTGGGTAAACGATGACGACAGTAAACGCGCTTACGAGAGCAGCGACGACGCCTACAGAGTGTTCCGTCGCATGCTTGGCACCGGATACCCGCCTGACGACTGGAATCAGCTGTTACAGGAAGCAACTGCAGCAACAGCCCGATTCAACGCCACCCTCAAGCGCTGACATTTGCCCGCCAATTTATCGATGGCGTCAGCGCGAGAACTGGATCAGCCCTCGCTCGGCTTGACCACCACGGTACACGTGGTCCCCGCCGCCAGCAGGAACCCTTCCGGCACTTCATCGATATGGATCCGCACCGGCACCCGCTGCGCCAGGCGCACCCAGTTGAAGGTCGGGTTCACATCGGCGATCAGCTCGCGGCTTTGTGGGTTGTCACGGTCGTAGATCCCCCGGGCGATGCTCTCCACATGCCCTTTGATGCGCTCGCCGCTCATCATCTGCAGTTCGGCCACATCTCCTACCTTGACGTGGGGCAGCTTGGTTTCCTCGAAGAAGCCGTACACCCAGAACGACTGCTCATCCACCACCGCCATCACTGCCTCGCCGGTGCGGGCGTAATCGCCCTTGTGGATGTTCAGGTTGGTCACATAGCCATCGACGGTGGCAACGATCTGCGTGCGCTTGAGGTTCAGTTCGGCGGCGGCCAACTGAGCCTGGGCGTGCTGGTAGTCGGCCAGGGCGGAGCTGGCGATGTTGCTGGCGTCGTCGCGGTTCTCTTTCGAGATGACCAGGTTGTCCATGTCGGCGCGGCGCCTGGCGTTGACCTTGCGCATTTCCCAGGTGGCCTTGCGCGAGGCCACCAGCGCCTTGGCCTGGTCCAGCGCCAACTGATAGTGCTCGGGATCGATGCGGATCAGCACGTCGCCCTTCTTCACCCGCTGGTTATCCTTGACCGGCACATCCACCACATAGCCCGGCACGTCGGCGGCAACGTTGATGATATCCGCGCGCACCCGGCCGTCGCGGGTCCACGGCGTGGTCATGTAGTGCAGCCACAACTGGCGGCCGATCACCACGGCAGCGGTCAGCACCAGCAGGGTGGCGATCAGGCTGAAGAACTTTTTCATTGCAGGATTCTCACCAGTAGAGCGACAGCGCCAGGGCGCCGAACAGGCAGACGAACAGGCTCAGGCGCAGCAGCGCCGGGTGCCAGAAGAAGCGGTAGCCATCATGGCTGGCGATGAACCGGTCCAGGCCCCAGGCCAGGCCCAGGGCGAACAGGAACATCAAGGTCATGGTGGGCATGTACACGCCATGGAAGGCGATCTCGCGGGGCATGGTTTCACGGAGCATCGTGCAGTCCTTTCGCCGGTGCCAGCGGCGACTGTGGGTCGAGCAGGGAAGAACGGATGAAATGCAGGTAGCTCTGCGCCCGGCGCAGCACCGAGGTGTCGAAGTGCCGGGCGAAAGGTTCATCGGTGGCCTGCACGCGGCTGATGGCATGGTCCACCGCCACCAGGGCGCGTTCGTGGTTGCTGGCGCTGGGTTGCAGGAACAACCGCGCCAGGGCCCGGCCCATGACACGGATGGCCTGGCGCCACGGCTGCGACTCGGCGTAGGCCGGGTGCACCGGGGCGCGAGCCTGCTCCTTGCGCAGCTCGATAATGGCGTGGCCGATCTCCAGCACCGTGAACATCCAGCCCATCAGCTGGCTCTGCACCTGCGGCTTGCCGGCGGCCAGGCCGTAGGCCTGGTGCAGCAGGTCGCGGGTACGGCTCTCGAAAGCCGAGCCCAGCCCGCGCAGGCGCCCGCTGATGGCGAACAGCACCTGCTCGCGCAGCTCCTGCTCCAGGCGGCTCCACAACCAGCGGCTGTTGGGCGGCAGGATGATCGCCCCGGCCGCGGCGCAGACGAACATGCCGATGACCATGCCGATGTAGTCATTGATGAAGGTGTAGGGGTTGTAGATCGTCAGGTTGTTGGGCACCGAACCGATGGCAAAGAACACCAGCAGGCCCAGGCCGTAACCGGCATAGGCCGGGCGCGAGGCAAGGAACGCGCCGAACACGAACACCGGCGCCAGGACCATGCACAGCAGCGCGAAGCCGTCGATCCAGGGGAACACGAAGAAGGTTTCGAAGAAGCCGACAAAGGCGCCGATCGCCGTGCCGCAGGCCATCTGGAACGCCATGCGCTTGGGATTCGGCGAAGCCGCCGACAGGCCCACCGTGACCGTGGCGATCAGGGTCATCATGCCGCCACTGGGCCAATCGCTGAGCAGCCAGTAGCTGCCCAGCAGCAACAGCACCGCCGAAGCGCGCACCCCAGCGGCGAGCGATACCAGCCAGCTGGTCTGGGCCACATAGGGTTCGTCCCACTGTTCGCGTTCGTGCTTGTGCACGGCCAGCGAGGCGTGGGTCTCGGCGTAGCTGTACATCTCGTCGACGAAGCGGTACAGCAGCTCGAAGGCGGTATGGAAGTCGAGCAGGTCGGCCTCGCTGGGGTTGGTCTGCAGATACTCGGCGCGCAGACCACGCACCTGGGCCTGCAGGCCTTCCTTGTAGGTGCCCAGCTCCAGGGCCAGGCGCAAGGCGTCGGCGTCGGTCAGTGCCCGGCCGACGTAGGGCTGCAACAGCTCGGCCAGTGTGGCCAGCCCGGGTTCGATGGCGCCGACGATCTGCAACGGGCCACGGGCGCGCAAGCGCTCGAGCAACCGGTGCAGGGCGTTGAAACGCGTGGTGATGGCCATGAACTCGCTGTTCATGCGTACCAGCCGACCTGAGCGCCGGCGCATGTGCGGGTCTTCGAAGGCGGTGACGTTGCGCAGGCTCTCCAGGCCCACCGCCTCGGCGACAAAGCGCACGTTGCTGGTCTCGAAGCGGTCGCGCTGGCTGTCGCCGCGCAAGGCCTCGACCACCACCCCGGCGAACACGCCAAAGCGCTGGTAGAGGGCGTTGCGCATGGCGGCACTGGCCGATTGCGGCAGGATCGCAGCGCTGACGAAAGTCGAAACCAGAATCCCCAGGGCAATCTCCAGCACCCGCCACACCGCCGCCATGAACGCCTGGTCGGGGTGCTGCAGCACCGGCAGGCCGATCATCGCCGCGGTGTAGCCGGCCAGCACGAAACCATAGGCGCGGAAGGTGCGATAGCGCATGGCGCCCGCCGAGCACAGGCCGACCCACAGGGCCAGGCTGGGCAGGAACAGCTCGGTGTTCTGCGGGAAGATCGCGATCAGCGCGACCATCATCGCCGAGCCGGCCAGGGTGCCGAGCACCCGGTAGAAACTCTTGGCGAACACATGGCCGCTCTGCGGCTGCATGACGATGAACACAGTGATCATCGCCGTGCGCGGCTGCGGCAGCTCCAGGCGCATGGCCAGCCACAAGGTGATGAAGGCGGCGGCCAGGACTTTGAAGATGTAGACCCAGGTGACGCCGTCGGTCCGCGCCCAGGCAAAGAAACCCCGGCGCCATTCCAGGCTCCGCAGCCAGCGCAAGGGCAAGCTCGATGTGCTCATTCGGCGTAATCCGGCGTGTCGAAGATGGCCAGGGTGGCCGGCGTTTTCGGTGCGGTCTGGCGCTCTTCGTCCGGCACGTCCTTGCCCGCCTCCAGCCCGCCGCCCAGGGCCGTGACCAGTTCGGCATGGGCCACCAAACGCGCGGCCTGTACCTGCTGCTGCACCTGCTGCTGGCGGAACAGCAAGGTCTGGGCGTTGAGCACGTTGAGGTAGTCGGTGAGCCCGCGCTGGAAGGCGACGGTGGCGATGTCGTAGGTCTTCTGCGCGGCGGCCACGGATTCGGCAGCGAAATGCGCCTGCTCCTTCATCGACTCACGTCGGATCAGTTGGTCGGAGATGTTCTTCAACGCGCCGATCACCGTCTGGTTGTAGTGCGCCACGGCCACGTCATAGCCCGCCGAGGCCACGCCCAGCTGCGAGCGCAGGCGCCCACCATCGAAGATCGGCAGGCTGATGGCCGGCCCGACGTTGTAGTTGAATTTACGCCCGGTGATAAATTCCAGCGGGCCGCCCCCGGTGGCCATGAAGCCCAGGCCGCCGACCAGGTCGACATTGGGGAAGAACCCGGCGTGGGCCACGTCGATGCCACGGGCCTGGGCCGCCACCTGCCAGCGGCTGGCGACCACGTCGGGGCGCTGGCCGACCAGCTCGGCGGGCAGGTTCGAGGGCAGTTTCAGCGGCGCGCCGAGGGTCAGGGTCGGGCGTTGCAGTGTCGCGCCCTCCCCCGGCCCCTTGCCGGCCAGGGCTGCCAGCTGGTTGCGGGTCAGGGCGATCTCTTCGTTGAGGCTGTCGATCTGGCGGTGGGTTTCCGGCAGCGGCGCCTCGGCCTGGCTGACTTCGAAATGGGTACCGATGCCACCGTCCAGGCGGCGCTTGGCCAGGGCGACAATCTGCTCCTGCTGCGCAAGCTCGGCCAGCACGATATCGCGCCGGGCGTAATGCAGGCTGAGCTGGATGTAGGCGCGCACCACGTTGTTCTCCAACTCCAGCTGGGCCTGGCGCGCCTCGGCGACGCTCATGTGCGCCTGGTCCACGGCCTGCTCGCTGGCATTGCGCTCACGGCCCCACAGGTCCAGCGCGTAGCTCAAGCCGATGCCGGCGTTGTTGTCCCAGGTGTTGGCGCCGGACAACGCGCCAGGGCCGTAGAACTGATCCTCCGGCCAGTTATGGCGCTTGAGCGTGGCAGTGCCGTTGACCTGCAGCTTTTCCGCCGACTCGACCACACCCGCCATGGCCTTGGCTTGGCGCACGCGTGCAGCGGCCATCGCCAGGCTCGGGCTGCCGGCCACGGCCTGGATGATCCAGGCGTCGAGTTGCGGGTCGCCATAGGCGCGCCACCATTGCTGGGCCGGCCAGTGGGCGTCACGCGCAGCCTCACGGATGGCGTCGTCAGTGGTCAGTTGGTTGGCTTGGAGTGTCTTGCTTTGCGGGGCGATGCCCCAGGTTCCGATACAGCCGCTCAAGGTGAGACAAAGGGCACAGGCACTGAGCGCGCTAAGCGCTCTGATGTTGCGACGCGGCACAGCTGCGATTTCCCGAGGAAGAGGTGGAGGGGCCGGGCAATTCTAGGGGCGGGTTTCATTGGCGATAAGCGTATATTCCTGCGAATCTTTGTTACCAAAACAGCGATAATCCGGCTTTAGTCGGAAGCGAAATAGCGTTACTTCATGTCACAATTTTGTCCTCTAAACCGAGAGTGACCCATGGACACCCTGCAAAACATGCGTGCTTTCAGTTGCGTGGCCCAGCTCGGCAGCTTCACCGCTGCCGCGGCGCAACTGGACACGACCACCGCGAACGTGTCGCGGGCGGTCTCCAACCTGGAAGCCCATCTGCAAACCCGCCTGCTCAACCGCACCACCCGGCGCATCGCGCTGACCGAGGCCGGCAAGCGCTACCTGATGCGCTGTGAACAGATTCTTACCTACGTGGAAGAAGCCGAGGCCGAGGCCAGCGATGCCCATGCCCGTCCCGCCGGGCAGCTGAAGGTGCATTCGATGACCGGTGTCGGCCAGCATTTCGTGGTCGACGCCATCGCCCGCTACCGCGAGTCGCACCCGGACGTGACCTTCGACCTGACCATGGCCAACCGCGTGCCCGACCTGCTTGATGAGGGCTACGACGTGTCGATCGTGCTGGCCAGCGAGCTGCCCGACTCGGGGTTCGTCTCCCAGCGCCTGGGCATCACCTACAGCATCGTCTGCGCATCGCCCGACTACGTGGCGCGCCACGGGTTCGCGCACAAGCCCGCCGACCTGCTCAAGCATGCCTGCCTGCGCATGGTCAGCCCGGTGATCCCGCTGGAGAAATGGCTGTTCGACGGCCCCGAGGGACAGGAGGTGGTCAATATCACCACCTCACCGTTCCAGGTGAACTCCGCCGATGCGATGAAGACCGCGATCCGCAGCGGCATGGGCGTGGGCGTGCTGCCGATCTACACCGCCATCGATGGCCTGCGTGACGGCAGCCTGGTGCGGATCCTGCCGCAGTACCGCCTGCAGGAGCTGAACCTGTATGCGATCTACCCGTCGCGCCAGTACCTCGATGCGAAGATCAAGACCTGGGTCGAGTACCTGCGCAACTCGCTGCCGGAAATCCTCGCCGCCCACGAGGCCGACCTGAAAACCCACGAGCTGCTGATCGCCAACTGAAAAAGCCGGTGCATTCGGGCGGGGGACAATGGTAGGTTGCTAAGCAACGACACCGCCCCTACCCGCCTTGCAGAGAAGCAGCCCGATGAAAAAGACCGTCCTGGCCTTCAGCCGCATCACCCCGGCCATGGCCGAGCGCCTGCAACACGACTTCAACGTGATCGTGCCCAACCCCAAGCTGGGCGACATCGCCGCCCAGTTCAACGAAGCGCTGCCCGAGGCCCACGGCCTGATCGGCGTTGGCCGCAAGCTGGGCCGGGCGCAGCTCGAAGGCGCGGGCAAGCTGGAGGTGGTGTCCAGCGTCTCGGTCGGCTACGACAACTACGACCTGGACTACTTCAACGAGCGCGGCATCGCCCTGACCAACACCCCCGACGTGCTCACCGAAAGCACCGCCGACCTGGGCTTCGCCCTGATCATGGGTTGTGCCCGGCGCACCGCCGAGCTGGACGCCTGGACCAAGGCGGGCCACTGGCAGGCCACCGTCGGCCCGGCGCAGTTCGGCAGCGATGTGCACGGCAAGAAACTGGGCATCGTCGGCCTGGGCAACATCGGCGCGGCCATCGCCCGGCGTGGCCGTTTCGGTTTCAACATGCAGGTGCTGTACACCGGCAACAGCCTCAAGGCCGCGCTGGAACAGGAGTTGGGCGCGCAGTTCCGCAGCCTGGATGAGCTGTTGGCAGAAGCCGATTTCGTCTGCCTGGTGGTGCCGCTGTCCGACGCCACCCGCAAGCTGATCGGCGCCCGCGAGCTGAAGCTGATGAAACCCAGCGCGTTCCTGGTCAACATCGCCCGTGGCCCGGTGGTGGACGAAGCAGCACTGGTCGAGGCACTGCAGGAAGGGACCATTCGCGGCGCCGGCCTGGACGTGTACGAGAAAGAACCGCTCGGCGATTCGCCGCTGTTCAAGCTGCCCAACGCCCTGACCCTGCCGCACATCGGCTCGGCCACTGCCGAGACTCGCGAAGCCATGGCCAACCGGGCCATCGACAACCTGCGCTCGGCATTGCTGGGCGAGCGACCGCAGGACCTGGTGAATCCGCAGGTGTGGCAAAGCTGAAAGCCCAATCACGGGGTTTGTGCAAGCGGGTTTGCCCCGCGATAGAGCCTACTGGGGTTGGCTACGCCGCCCCAGTACCTTGCGTACAACATAGCGGGGCCGGTGCTTGGTTTCCTGGTAGATCCGCCCGATGTACTCGCCCAGGATGCCAATCCCGATCAACTGCACCCCGCCAAGGAACAGAATCGCCGTCATCAGTGACGGATACCCCGGCAAGTCGTTGCCGAACAGCAACTTGTCCAGCACCAGAAACACCGCATACAACAGGGCGAACAACGAAACGCCACCACCGATATAGGTCCATAGCCGCAGCGGCACAGTGCTGAACGAGGTAATACCGTCCAGTGCCAGGTTCCACAGGCGCCAGAAGCCAAACTTGCTATTGCCCGCCGCCCGCTCCTGGCGGTCGTACTCGATGATCTCGGTACGGAACCCCACCCACGACAGCACGCCCTTCATGAACAACTGCTGCTCCGGCATCTGCCGGATGGCAGCGACCACCTTGCGGTCGAGCAGGCGGAAATCGCCGACGTTCTCTTCGATCGGCAACGCAGCGATGGCGTTGTGCAGACGATAGTAGAGCCCCGCCGTCCACCGTTTGAACCGCGTATCGGCCAGCCGGCTGCGGCGCTTGGCCAGCACCACGTCGGCGCCGCCCTGCCAGCGCTCGATCATCTGCGCGACAACCTCAATGGGGTCTTGCAGGTCGACATCGATTGGCACCACCGCGTCGCCTTCGGCATGCTCCAGCCCCGCGAACAACGCTGACTCCTTGCCGAAGTTACGGGAGAAATTGATCGCCGTGACCCATTCGTCCCTGGCCGCCAGATCGGCGCAGATGGCTTCCGTATCGTCGGTGCTGCCGTCATTGACGAAAACGATTTCCACGGTCGCGTCTTTCAGCGAAGGCTCGCTGCGCACGGTGCGGTAAAAACACTCGAGGGTCTGCTCCTCGTTGTACACCGGTACCACCAACGTAATGTTCATGGGTCCCTCCGTCTGAACACCACGGTGTGTGAATAGGCGTAACCCACCGTCAGGCTGGCGAACGAAAAGATGACCAGCGTCAGCCAAGGTGACAGGTTGATACGATCAGAAATCGTACCGATGACCAGGCTCAAGCAGCCCATTCCAGATAGAAACAGGAAATAGCGTTGTCCTTGCGGACGAACTGCAAAGGTGTATTGAGCATTGACGTGATAGGAAAGGCTTGCTGCCACCACGAAGGCAAGCAGGTTGCCCTGTGCCTGGCTCATGCCAAGAAGAACATGCGACACAAGGAATACCAGCCAATGCACAGCGGTATTGCCGATACCCACCAGACCATACCGTACAAAGCGCCCCAGGCTCATGGTGCGACTTCCTCGAATCCGGCAGGCGCCTTCATCAGCACATAAGCATCATTGCCTACCCGATGAATGTCGTAGAACTGGCTATGTACCAACGCCAACGGGCTGATAGCTATCACCTGCCGTCGATCCAGGGGTGGCTTGTCGAAGAAAAGCCGAAAATCATCGATTCCGACCAGAGGCAGCATCTCGGGCAAGACGAGATAACTGTTCGGGAAAAGAGCGCTCACTGCCGGCATCGCTCGCAGCGTTCCTTCCGCGCCGGGAATCCAGGGTTTTTTTAACCAAAAATCAATGAGATAAACATGTTTGAAAGGTGCCAGATCGGCGTACGGGGCGAGGTCTTGTGCCAACCCTTGCGAAATCGATTGATGCAATGCCTTTTGCAGCACCATGACCCGTCCGTACGCGAAGGAAAACGAGAGCATGAACACCAAAGGGACCGCCAGAACCAGCAGTTGCATGCGCGGCGCCCTCGCCAAGGCGCCGTGCACGAATAGCAGCAACATGACGATCACGGCCCCCAGCCCCATCATCACCCGTACCTCGCCTTGAAAACGTTCAAGGAAAAGTACCAACCCCGGGATCAACGCCAGGGCGGCTACTGCCATCCCCAGCAGAGTCATCCATAGGCCCACGCACTCCACGCGGGATGATGCACGCTGCTGAACACGCCTCAGCACAATGACGAGCTGCCAGGTGGCCACGCAAACCAACACGATCACAAGCCCTTGCAGGGTGGGGGTCATGAGTAGACCGACGGTTTCAGTCACCGTCCCCATCCGCTGGAAGACCTGGCCAAGCCATCGCTCATCGAACGGCAGCAAGCCACTGGTATAGAACCCTTCGATCATCCAGGCACAGGTCGCGTAATACAGCGAACAACCCACCACCAATTGACTGAAACGTATCCATATAAGTCGCCATATCTGGCGAAAACCTGAACCGTCGATGATCCTGCGAACCACCTCTATGCAACACAGCCCGGCAAACAGGTTGATGCTTACCTGATAGAAACCGGCTGCAACAAGAACGAGCAATGTTCCCCCCCACCAAGCGCGCCATCGCTGAATACCGAGCGCAATAGCCCCTACGCTGGCCGCCATCGACAGCGCCATGGCCGCGCCATCGTACTGATAGGAAAGGTTCTGCAGAAAAAACGGTTGGAGCCACAACGGCAACACCACGAACAAGGAGCTGAGCGTAGGCGTGGTGAACCAGTAGCGAATCAAATGGGCCAGGGCATAGCCACTGATAACAACAGCCATCAGCAGTGGAAGCGGATAGATATTGACCGCACCAGCGGTAAAGCCAAGCCCTGAGTACAACAAGGATGTCAGTGGACGCCCCAAGGCAACCCAACCACCGCTCGCGAGATGCTGGCGGGAAAAGTCATCCAGAAAGGGATGGTCCGCCATGAGCAATGGCAGGATGTGCAGCATCATGGCTGCCGAGCACAGCACCCAGACCTGGGAGTGCGTGAGCGGTCTGTTCCATGACAAAGGTGCCGACATCCCTAATCCCCAGGCCAAGAATCCCGGAAAGTCTAGCCAGCACCTGGGAACCTGCGCACCTGCCATTTTCGACAGGTGCTACCTGCTCAACGCGCCAATACAATGTCCGGTTTGACTCGCGGCTTGCCAAACACCAGCACATTCCCCGCCATCACCGCCACCAGCCCCAACAATGCCGGCGCTGTCCACTGATAGCCCTCGGCGAACGCCGACACATTCAACGCCACCAGCGGGAACAGCACGGTGCAGTAGGCGGCCCGCTCCGGCCCCATGCGCCCGACCAGGGTGAGGTAGGCGGTAAAGCCGATCACCGAGCCCGGGATCACCAGATACAGCAGCGAGCCTATGTAACGCGTGTTCCACTCCATATCGAAGGGGATCCCCCTGAGCAGGCAATACCCCGCCAGCATTGACGCGCCGTAAACCATGCCCCAGGCATTGGTGGTCATGGGTTTGAGCCCGGCCTTCTGCTGCACGCTGGAGAGCATGTTGCCTGCGGAGAAACACAACGTGCCAAGCAGCGCCAAGCCCAGGCCATAAAGGGTTTCGCGGCTGGCGGCATGATGGGAAAGCTCCGGCCAGAACAGCAGCCCCAAGCCCAGCAGCCCCATGGCCCCGCCGCCAAGCACATTGGCGGCGATCCTCTGGCCGAAGAAGATCCGTGCATTGATCGCGTTCCACAGGGTGGCGGTGGAGAACACCACGGCGATCAGGCCGCTGGCAACCCACTGGCTGGCGGTGAGGAAACACATGAAGTTGACGCAGAACAGGCACAGGCCCTGGGCCAGGCACACCAGATGGCCCCGGCGGTTCATCGGCTGCAGGCGGCGGGTGAGCAGCAGCAAGGCGAACAGGATCAACCCGGCCAGGGCGAAGCGGTAGACAATCGACACCGGGATGGCGACTACCCCCAGTTGCAATTTCAGGGCGATCCAGGTGGTGCCCCAGATCAGGACGGTGAGCAGGTAGAGCGACAGGTTCACGGGCATTCCTCCAGACAGTCGACTTGGGGCCGCTTCGCGGCCCATCGCTGGCAAGCCAGCTCCCACAGGAACAGCACATGCCTTTACCTTGTGGGAGCTGGCTTGCCAGCGATTCGAGGGCGCAGCCCTCGCCAGGACTACGAGTGTTTACCGCGCCCTGATTCCGACGCTTGCATAAACTTGCGCTTTTCCTCTTCGGCCAGCTGCCTTCCCGCCCGCGCCGCAGTACGATGGCCTTCAGAGGAGTCTCCCATGCCCGCACTCGACCACCTGCAAGTCTTCAACGCCATGCATGCCTCGCCCCACGCCCGGCTGGAGCTGAGCGCGCACCTGGGCGACGGGCTGGCGGCGGCGTTGTGGAGCAACCGCGACGACGCCCGCGACTACCAGGCGCCCAGCCACCACACGTTGTCGTGCTACATCGCCGACGGCACCGGTACCTTCCGCCGCCAGCGCCCGGCCGACAAGGGCGCGCCGGGCAAGCTATGCATCATGCCGGCCGGCCATGAGTCCAACTGGGTGGTCAACGGCACGATCCGCCTGGCCCACCTGTACATCAGCGAACAGCAGTTCGCCCTTGGCTGCACCCGCCTGCTGGACCGCGAGCCGCGTGAAATGCAGCTGCACGAGGCGACCTTCCTCGACGACCCGCAACAGGCCGCACGCTTTCGCCAGCTGATCGGCCTGGACTGGGCCGAACCCGGCGAGCGCCTGCTGGCCAGCAGCCTGGCCCACGACATCATCGACCACGCCGTGCTCAATCAGGCCGGCCTGCGCCAAGGGCTCAAACTCAAGGGCGGCTTGGCGCCGCACCAGCGCCGACAACTGGTGGACTTTATCGAGGCCCACCTCGACCAGGCGCTGACGCTGGGCGAGCTGGCGCTGCGCTGCAACCTGTCCGAATACCACTTCGCGCGGATGTTCCGCGCAAGCTTCGGTCTGCCGCCGCATCAGTACCTGCTGGCCCGACGGCTACAAAAGGCGTGTCACCTGCTGCGCATGGGCACGCTGCCCCTGGGCGAAGTGGCGCTGCTGTGCGGGTTTGCCAGTGCCAGTCACTTCAACAACCGGTTTCGCCAGGCGTTGGGAGCGACGCCGGGGGAGTATCGGGCGGCGTTCTGCGCCTGACTGCCGGGCGCTATCGCGGGGCCAGCCCGCACCCACGCCGCCCATCATCGGTTGGCGTCAGAACTCGAAGGTGCTCGACAGGCTGACTTGCCGCGCATCCCCCACGGCGACGAAGTAACGGTTCACCGCCGAGCTGTAGTACACCTTGTCGAACAGGTTCTTCACGTTCAACTGCAGGCGTACCTTGTGCTCGTCCAGCTTGGTTTCGTAGCTGGCGAAGGCATCGGCCACGGTGTAGGCCGGCATGTCGAAGTCGTTTGTCGCGTTGCCCGCACGCTCACCCACGTAGCGCGCACCTGCCCCCAGGCGCAGGCGATCACCGCCGAACAGGCTGCCGTAGTCGTATACCGCCGACAGCGAGCCACTGTGACGCGCGACGTTCTGCAGGCGATTGCCCTTGAGCTGTGGGTCCTTGGTGACCTCGGCGTCGGTGAAGGCATAGGCGCCGATCAGGCTCCAGCGCTCGCTGAGTTGGCCGGTCAGGTCCAGCTCGACACCCCGTGAGCGGACTTCCCCTGCGTTGCTGTAGAGAATGGTCCCCGGCTGGGTGTCGCCATCGGCCACCAGCACGTTGCGCTTGGTGATGTCGAACAGCGCCAGGGTGCCGGTCACCGCGCCCGGCACGTCGAGCTTGGCCCCCAGCTCCCAGGACTTGCCCTCCTCCGGCGCGATCCCAGAGTCCAGGGTCAGGGTGCGGCCACCGCCGATGCTCAGCGGGGCGATGGTCGAGTTGGGCTTGAACGACTCGCTGTAGCTGCCATAGAACGACAACCGCTCATCGACCTTGTACACCACGCCCGCATGGGGCACCCAGGTCTGGTCGCGGGTGTCGGTATTGACGATGAACGGTCGGCCACGACCGGCGTACTGGTCGTACTGCTGGAAGCGCCCGCCGGCCACCAGGATCCAGTGCTCGTCCAGGTGCCAGGCGTCCTGCAGGAACAGCGAATCGGTGCGCAGCTTGTCGGTCTGGTCGCTGTCGCTGGCGCGCACGCTGGTGCCTTCCACTTCGCGGCCATAGACCGGGTTCAGGTAGCTGAAGGTCGAGCGGCTGTTCTGGCGGATCAGGTCGGCGCGGTAGACCTTGCGGTCCTCGTGATCGACACCGACCACCAGGTCGTGGCGCATGCCCGCCAGCTCGACGCTGCCGTTGAGGCTGAAGGTGGCGAACTGGTCGCGGCTCAGGGCGCCCCGGGTGCCGTCGATGCTGCGCGACAACGTGCCCTGGCTTTCATCCACGCCGGTCACGCGCACCTGGCTGGCGTCGTAGGTCTCGCGGTTGAAGCTGTAGCCGACGTGCAGCTTCCACGCATCGTCCAACTGATGATCGACCTCCAGGCGGTACAGGTCGGAGCGCCCTTCCATATCGTTGAACGGCTCGTCCAGGCGGCGGGTGGCAGGAATATTCAGAGGATGGCCGTCGCTGCCGAAGGCGGTACCGCGGTCGAACGGGTAGCGAAACTCGCGGTGCTCATAGGCCAGCACCACCTGGGTGTCCTCGCCGTACCAGGCCAGCGACGGCGCCACCAGCGATTCGCGGTGCACGCCGAAGTTGCGCCAGTAGTCTTCATCCTCGTGATCGACGATCAGGCGATAGGCCAGGTTGCTCTCCCCCAGCGCACCGGTGCTGTCCAGGCCGCCGCCGCTGCCGTTCTTGCCGCTGCCGTAGGTCGAGCCGCGCAGGGTCAGGGCGTTGTACTGCGCAAGTTGCGGGCGCTTGCTGACCACGTTGATCACCCCGCCCGGGTCCTGGATGCCGTACAACAGCGAGGCCGGGCCCTTGAGCACCTCGACCCGTTCGGTACTGGCATTGAGCGCGCGGCCCTGCACGATCGGCATGCCGTCGCGCATGATCGAGCCGTCACGGTTGTCGCCGAAGCCACGCTTCATCACGGTGTCGGCGGTACCGCCGAAGTTGTTGCCCTGGGTGATGCCGCTGACGTTGTACAACGCATCGTCCAGGTTGCGCGGTGCCTGGTCGCGGATCACCTGGGCCGGAACCACGTTCACGGCCTGCGGGATATCCAGGGTCGCGCCCTGGCCGCGCATGATCGAGGCGCTGGCCGGCGGCTGGTAGCTGTAGTCGTCCAGTTGCGAGTTGATGGTGGTGGCCTGCAGGTTCAGCGCGCCGGAGGTGTCGACCGGCTCCAGGGTCAGGGTGCGGGCGTCGAGGCGGCGCCAGGCCAGGCCCGAGTTGCCGAGCAACTGCTGCAGCGCCTGGTCGGCGTCGAAGGTGCCGTTCAGCGCCGGGGCCCGCAGGTCCGGTAGCGTCAGGGTATAGACCACGCTCTGCCCGGTAGTACGGCTGAAGGCGTTGAGTGCCTGGGCCAGCGGCTGGCTGGGCTGGGCGAAGGCATAGACCTGGCTCTGCTGGGCGGCCACGGCAGGGGGCACGGCGGCCATGGCGGACAAGCTGCAGAGGCCGAACCAGAGCGAGACGCAACGCGGGGTGAACTTCATGGACGCGGACCTGTGGGCGGGATGATCGTATGCGAATGAATCGCACTTCCACTCACTACACGGATGCCGGCGTGGGGTACCTCATCACCTGATGGAAATATTTTGCTGTTCCGACGCTATCGCGGGGCAAGCCCGCTCCCACGCAATGGCTTATGGGAACGGACTCGTGGGAGCGGGCTTGCCCCGCGATGACGTCGACTCAGGTCAACGCAAAATGGTCAACCGGCCCAGCAGCGTCTGCCGCTCGAACCCCATCACCTTGCCCAGCGAATCCAGCGCGGCCAGCGGTTCCGCCACCGGGAAACTGCCACTGACCTTGCGCTGCGCCAGCTCACCGTCGAGCAGCAGGATCCGCCCCGGGTAGTAACGCCCCAGGTCCTCGAGCACCTGCGCCAACGGCACCTGGTAGTAGTTCAGCCAACCCTGGCGCCAAGCCAGGCGGCTGTCGCTGTCCACCGCCTCGACCCCAGCGGCCACACCACCGGCATAGGCCAGCTGCTGGTTGGCTGTCAGTTCGCGGGCCGGTTGCCCTTCGGCCGCCGTCACCGCCACCCGTCCGCTGCGCACCGTGACCTGTGCGCCGTCACCCTGCCCGCGCACCTCGAACTGGGTCCCCAGCACCCGCACTTCGCCGCCCTGGGCATCCACCAGGAACGGTTCGCCGGTATGGGTCACCTCGAAGAATGCGGCGCCGCGCAGCAACCGCACACGCCGCTGCCCATGGGCGAAGTCCACCGCCACGGCGGTACCGGCATCCAGGGTCAATTGCGAACGATCGGCCAGGGTCACCTGGCGCACCTGCGCCCCGCTGGTGTAGTCGGCACGCAGGTCCTGCAGCCAGAACTGCGGCTGCCAGCCTGCCGCGAATCCCAGCGCCAGTACCAGGCTCGCCGCCACCGCCAGGCCGCGCCACGGTCGCTTGCGCTCGCGCCGGCGCATGGCCTCCAGGTATGTTTGCAGACCTTGGTGTTCCTCGGCCGCCAGCCGCGCCGCCGGCACCGCGCTCAGGCGCCAAAGCGCCTGGGCCTCGGCATAGGCCTGGCGATAGGCGGGGCTCTCCAGCAACCAGCGTTTGAACGCCGCGCCCTCGGCCTGCGCCGGCTGCTGCTGGATGCGCCCCAGCCAACGCAGGGCGGCCTGGGACTGGGCGGCAGTGATCGGCTGTTCAACACTCATCGACGGGCGCTCCCTGGCCGGCGCAATGGGGACGCGGGTTCGGCAACACTCGCCTTGCACGCTTCGAGGGCGCGCATCATATGCTTTTCCACCGCGCTCTGGGACAGTTGCATGGCCTTGGCGATCTCGCCGTAGGTGCAACCATGGATGCGGCTGAGCAGGAAGATCTGCCGGGTGCGTTCGGGCAGGGCCCGCAGGGCCGCCTCGATGCGCTGCAGGTCGTGGTCGACCTCCAGGGCCTGCTCGGGCGCCTGGGCGCAGTGCGCTTCGTCGGGGTCGTGCAACCCCTCGGCAGCGCGGTCGCGGCTGCCCTCGCTGCGCAGGTAGTCAATGGCCAGGTTGCTGGCGCTGCGCAGCAGGTAGGTGTCGAGCGCCTCGACCTTCACCTCGGGGCGCCGCCAGAAGCGCAGGAACAAGTCCTGCACCAGGTCCGACGCCGTGGCGCGGCAGCCGACGCGCCGGCTGACCAGCGCCTCCATGCGCGCGCGCTGGGCGAGGAACACCTGGAGGAAGCGTGCCCGCCCGCCGCCGGCCTCGGAGTCGCTCAAGGGCCTAGACCGCCAGCACGGCCAGCAGCGGCCCGAGCACCAGGCTGGCGGCGGCCAGGCCGAGCAGCAGGCGCGGCACGTAGGGCAAGCCGAATACCCACAGCGTCACGCCGGCCATCAGCACGGCGATCCACTCCACCAGGCCCAAGGCCCAACCGCGCAGTTGCACGGCGAGGGCCAACGACAACAGCAGCAATGCCCAGCCCCCGACGCGCATGGCACGCTGCTGGCTGGCCGTGGGCTTGCGCCCGAGCAGGTCGTTGAAGTGTTTTTCCATGGCCAGGCACAGGCCGGCGAAACCGGCGAAGCCCATCAGCGCAACTCCCAGCATCAGCTCGCCTCCACGGTCTTGGCGGCGCGTGGCGCACGCTTGGCGGCCGGCTTGGGCGCGCGCAGCATCTTGCTGGCGGCCCAGGCCAGGAACAGGCCGGTGGCCAGGGCCGTCAGGTCGAAACCGGCCATGGCCCAGTCACCGGCGGCGATGGAGTGATCCAGCCCCTTGTCGGAGGTCAGTGCGTTGAGCAACGGCAGCAAGGCGAACGCCAGCGCGCCCAGCGTCAGTTGCTCGCCCCAGGCGCGGCGCCCGCTCCTCAGCATGGCGTGGAGCAATGACGCGCCCCAGGCCAGGAAGAAACCGTTGATTTCCCAGTCGGCCCGCCCTTCCAGCGTTGCCGGCAGCAGGCGATTGGCCCAGAAGAACGCCGCCACGCCCAGCAACAGGCCGCTCATGCTGGCGATGTTCAGCACTTCGACCAGGCGCAGCTCGCCGGGCATGCGTGCGCTCTTGGCATGCTTGAGCTGGCGCTTGCCCAGCCACATCACCAGCCCGGTGCCGATCACCGCGGTGCCGGCCACGCCGAAGGCGAAGTACAGCCAGCGCAGCCAAGGCCCGGCGAAGTTGCCCATGTGCAGGCCGACGAAGGTGAACGAGGTGGTCATCGCCGCGCTTTCCGGCGCGCCGCGGCGCAGCAGCTCGCCACTGACGCCATCGAAGGTCCAGATGGCGCTGCGCTGGTAGGCGACACTGTCGGCCGAGGCGCGGGTGAAGGTGACCCGGGCGTTGCGGTCACCGGGGTTGTGCACCTGGATGTAGCCCATGCGCGCCCCCGGCGCCTGTTCCTGGACCTTGGCATACAGGTCGCTCAACGGCGCCAGCGGCGCGGCCTGGGCAACCGCCTCGGGCACCTCGTCGCGGCCGAACACATCGTTGAAGTAGCCGCTGCTGTCGCCGTAGCTGGCCAGGATGCTGGCCGGCATGACCATGTACATGAAGATCACCAGGCTGCTGTAGCTGATCATCAGGTGGAACGGCAGCACCAGCACACCGATGGCGTTGTGGCCGTCGAGCCAGGACCGCTGGCCCTTGCCCGGGCGGAAGGTGAAGAATTCCTTGAAGATCTTCTTGTGGGTGATGATCCCGGTGACCAGCCCCAATAGCATGATGAAGGCGCAGAAGGTCGACAGCCAGCGCCCCCATGGGTGCGGCATCTGCAGTTGGAAGTGGAAGCGGTAGAAGAACTCGCCGCCACGGCTGTCGCGGGCCTCGACCGCCTCGCCGGTGCGCGCGTCGAGCTCCTTGTCGGTGAAGCCACGACGCCCACCACCGTTCGGGTCGCGCCAGCTGACACTCAGCGCCGCCTCGCGCTCGCTGGGCAGGCGGATGAACCAGGTGCTGGCGTGGCCGGCATTGCTTTCGAGGTAACGCTGGGCCAGGCCAAGACTGGTTACCGGGTCGAGCGGATGGCTCTGCACCTCGGGCTGGGTCCAGTGGCTGATCTCGTCCTTGAAGTACGACAGCGTCCCGGTGAGGAAGATGGCGAACAGCAGCCAACCGAAGATCAGGCCGGTCCAGGTGTGCAGCCAGGCCATGGCCTGGCGGAAGCCTTCTTTCATGGCAGGTTCATCCAGTAGGCCAGTGCGTTGATCAGCCCCAGCACCAGGCTTGGCAGCAGCATGCCCAGCCAGGCGCGCCAGGCGCTGCGGCAGGCGAAGCACCAGATGAAGGCGATCAGGTAGAAGACGAATGACAGCATCATCCCGGTCATCGTCGCGTCGGCCTGGGTCATCGGCGCAAGCAGGGTGATGCAGACACTGGCCATCGACGCCAGCAGGTATCCACCCAGCAGCGCGGCCAGGCTGCGTGAGGTCACGGCCAGGCGGTAGCTCAGGGGAAGGCCGGCAGCTTTGCTCTTCATGGCGAGGGTCCGGGAATTGGGGCTGCAATACTAATGATTTCAATTCTCATAAGCAAAGCATGGCGGCGCGAGCGGTCGCATGCCTTGCGTCGGCAGCGATTGCCGAACACCAGCGGCATGAATACAATGCGAACAATTCTTACTTCCAGTTGCGCTATCCGGCGCCGGAGTCGCATCGGTGCCCAGCGCCCTCTCTTCCACCGTCGAAGGCCTCTACCTCGCCCACCACAGTTGGCTGACCGGTTGGCTGCGACGGCGCCTGGGCTGCCCGCAGAGTGCCGCCGACCTGGCACAGGACACCTACGTGCGCTTGCTCCAGGCCCGCGAAGCGCCGCAACTGATCGAGCCCCGTGCGTTCCTCACCACCGTGGCCAAGCGTGTGCTGTGCAACCACTTCCGCCGCCAGGAACTGGAGCGCGCCTACCTTGAGGCCCTGGCCCAGGTGCCCGAACAGGTGGCACCGAGCGAGGAAGACAAAGCCCTTATCTTCGATACCCTGCTGGCGCTCGACCGCCTTCTGGACGGCCTGCCGGCGCTGGTCAAGCGCGCCTTCCTGCTGGCCCAGGTCGATGGCCTGGGCCAGGGCGAGATCGCCCGTGAGCTGGGCATCTCCCTGGCCACGGTCAAGCGCTACCTGCACAAGGCAGCCCTGCGCTGCTACTTCGCCCTGTGAACGGCACGTTCTCGGCGCAGATCGCCGAACAGGCGGTGCACTGGCTGATCGAGTCGCAGAGTGCCGATTTCGACCAGCACCAGGCCCTGCAGCATTGGCTGCAGGCAGACAGCGAGCATCAGCGCGCCTGGGCGCATATCCAGCAGGTCAACCAGCGCCTGCGCGGCGTGACCGCGCCAGTGGTCCACGCCACCCTGCAGGCACCACCTTCACCCGCCCGGCGCCGCGCCCTCAAGGTCTTGCTGCTGGCCGGCGTGGCCAGTGCCGCCGGGCTGGGCCTGCAGCAGCACAATCCGCTGCCCGGGCTGATGGCCGACTACCGCAGCCCGGTTGGCCAGCGCCGCCGCCTGACCCTCGACGACGGCAGCCAGCTGCACCTGAACACCCGCAGCGCCGCCGATGTGCGTTTCGACGGCCAGCAGCGCCGGGTGCGATTGCAGGAGGGCGAGTTGTTGCTCGAGGTGCAAAACGATCCCCGTCCACTGCGCCTGGCCACGGCCCAGGGCGAACTGCGCCTGGAAAGCGGGCGCTTCGATGTGCGCCAGTTCGACGGTTTCAGCCTGGTCTCGGTGTTCAGCGGCAGCGCCAGCGTGGCCGGCACACCGCTGCTGGCCGGCCACCAGGCGCGGTTTGCCGTGGGCGGTTGGCAGGCCATCGCGCCGCTCGACCCCAACCGCGCGGCCTGGGTAGACGGCATGCTGGTGGTGTCGCAGATGCGCCTGGGCGATTTTCTCGCCGAGCTTGGGCGTTATCGGCTCGGGCAGTTGGGCTGCAGCGAAAGCGTCGCCGAGCTGCGGATTTCCGGGTCGTATCCACTGGCCGACAGTGAACGGATTCTGGAAATGCTGGAGGTGACACTCCCGGTGAAGGTGCGACGGTTCACCCGGTACTGGGTGTCGCTCGAGGCAGCGAAAACCGGCTGAGAGACAAGCGAGCGGCAACACATGGCCATCGCGGGGCAAGCCCGCTCCCACGAAGAGCGGTGCCAGCGCACATGTATTTCATATCCGTTGAGCCATTTCGCGAACCTCGCGTGACAGAGAAGGCAGAACCCCTTGTCACAGGACCTCCGTCACATGCCCCTGCGCCTCAGTCCCCTCGCCTACGCCCTGATCCTCGCCGCCCCGTTCGCCCTGGCCGGCGAGCCCCGCGACTACCATATCGCGCCCGGCACACTGGAACAGGCCCTGAACCAGTTCGGTCGCGAAAGCGGCGCGCTGATCTCGTTCAACCCCGGCCTCACCCAAGGTCTGAACAGCCCCGGCCTGGATGGCCAGTACGAGGTCGGCCAGGGCCTCGACGCCCTGCTGCGTGGCAGTGGCCTGCAGGCTCGCCAGGAGACCGACAACGCCTACAGCCTGCAACCGCAGCCAGCCAGCACCGGCAGCGCGGCCGTGGAGCTGGGCGCCTCGACCGTGGTCGGCGATTGGCTGGCCGAGGCCCGCCAGGACAACGTCTTCGAGCACCCTGGTGCCCGCGACGTGGTGCGTCGCGATGAATTCGAACGCAGCGGCGCCAGCAGTGCCCGCGAAGTGCTCAACCGCATCCCCGGCGTCAACGCCCCGGAAAACAACGGCACCGGCAGCCACGACCTGGCGCTGAACTTCGGCATCCGCGGCCTCAATCCGCGCCTGGCCTCGCGCTCCACCGTGCTGATGGACGGCATCCCGGTGCCCTTCGCCCCCTACGGCCAGCCGCAGCTGTCGCTGGCACCGATCAGCCTGGGCAACATGGACGCCGTGGACGTGGTGCGCGGCGGCGGCGCGGTACGCTACGGGCCGCAGAACGTCGGCGGCATCGTCAACTTCGTCACCCGCGCCATTCCCGAAGAGGCCACCTTCAAGGCGGCGATGCAGAACCAGCTCAGCCCGTCGTCCAGCCAGGATGGCCTGAAGAACAGCGCCAACCTGCTGATCGGCGGCACCAACGCCAACGGCCTGGGCGGCGCCCTGCTCTACTCCGGCACCCGTGGCAGTGACTGGCGCGAGCACAGTGACACGCAGATCGACGACCTGATGCTCAAGGGCAAGCTGCAACTGGACGACGCCAACAGCCTGCACGCCATGGCCCAGTACTACGACGGCGAGGCCGAGATGCCCGGCGGCCTCAGCACGGCGGACTTCGACGCCGATCCGTACCAGTCGACGCGCCTGAAGGACAAGTTCTGGGGCCGTCGCACCCTGTTCAACTTCGGTTACGACTACAAGCAGGACGACCGCCAGTTCAGCGTCAACAGCTTCTTCACCAAGACCCTGCGCAGCGGCTACCTCGACCAAGGCAGCTTCGTCTCGCTGTCGCCGCGCGAGTACTGGGTGCGCGGTATCGAAACGCGTTTCTCGCAGGGCCTGGCCCTGGGCGACAGCTGGCACGAGCTGGGCGTCGGCTACCGCTACGTCAACGAAGCCGGCCATGAACTGCGTTACCGCGAGCCGGTCAACGGCGCCCTGCCGACCACCGCCAGCCGCAACGACCGCGACACCCGCGGCAGCACCGAAGCCCACGCGATCTACCTGGACGACCGCATCGACATCGGCCGCTGGACCATCACCCCGGGCATCCGCTACGAGATGATCGACTCGCGGCAGAGCAACAAGCTCAACGGCCAGCAGTACCAGGGCAGCTACAACACCGCCTTGCCCGCACTGAACGTGATGTACCACCTCACCGACCACTGGAACCTGTACGCCAACACCGAAGGTTCGTTCGGCAGCGTGCAGTACAGCCAGATGCCCAACCGGGTCAGCAGTGGCGAGGTGAAACCGGAGAAGGCGCGCACCTGGGAAGTCGGTACCCGCTACGACAATGGCGACCTGCAGGCAGAGATCGGCGCGTTCCTGATCAATTTCGACAACCAGTACGAAAGCAACCAGATCAACGATTCGGTGATCGCCCGTGGCGAAACCCGCCACCAGGGCATCGAGACCAGCGTGCGCTATGCCCTCGACGGCCTGAGCCCGGCCCTGGCCGGCTTCGATGTGCATGCCGGCTACGCCTTCGTCGACGCCACCATTCGTGAAGACGGCCCGAACAAGGGCAACCAGGTGCCGTTCTCGTCGCGCCACAAGGGCACGCTGGGCATCGGCTATACCGAAGGCCCGTGGCAGTTGAACCTGGACAGCAGCTTCCAGAGCAGCCAATACGCCGACAACGCCAACACCGGCAGCGAGAGTGCCGACGGCAGCACCGGGCGCATCCCCGGCTACATGCTGGTCAGCACCCGCGCCGGCTATGACTTCGGCCCTGCGCTTTCGAACCTGAAGGTGGCGGTGGGGGTGAAGAACCTGTTCAACCGCGAGTACTACACCCGCTCGTTCGACGACAACAACAAGGGCAAGTACGTGGGTGAACCGCGCACGCTGTACGTGCAGACGTCGGTAGAGTTCTAGATCGCCCGGGGCTGCGTTGTTGCCCAGCGCCGGCGAGCCGGCGCTGGGCAAACCATGATCAGGCCAACGCTTTCTCGATCGCCTGCACCACGGTCGGATCGTCTGGCGCGGTACGCGGGGCAAAGCGTGCCAGCACCCGGCCATCCTTGCCGACCAGGAACTTCTCGAAGTTCCAGGTGATGTCACCGGGGAACTCGGCGCCTTCGCCCGCCAGCAGGCGGTACAGCGAATGACGTTGCGCGCCGTTGACCTCGAGCTTGGCCCCCAGCGGGAAGCTCACGCCGTAGTTGAGGCTGCAGAAGTCCTGGATTTCCTTCTCGCTGCCAGGCTCCTGGCCGGCGAACTGGTTGCACGGCAGGCCGAGCACGTTGAAGCCCTGGCCCTTGTACTGCTGGTGCAGCTTTTCCAGCGAAGCGTATTGCGGTGTCAGGCCGCACTTGGAGGCGACATTGACCACCAGCACCACCTGGCCCTTGAACGGTGCAAGGGGCAGGTCCTCGCCGTTCAGCGCCTTCAACGTCAGGTCGTGAAATGCACTCATGATGAAATCCCCTCTCAGGTTCCGATTGCCGCAGGGGCGAATCCCGCCCACGAAAAAGGCGCGCGGCCAAACCGTCCACCCTCCCGAGGAGGGCAAGTCCGGCTTGCCCGAGCGCCTGGCGACTCTCTGAGCTTAGCGCAGAAAATCAGTGGTGATGGCCACCTTCACCGTGGATGTGACGGTGAGCGATTTCTTCTTCGCTGGCGTCACGCACGTCGACAACCTTGACCTTGAAGTTCAGGCGCTGGCCAGCCAGCGGGTGGTTGCCGTCGACGGTCACGTCGTCGCCGTCGATGTCGCGGATGGTGACGATCTGCATCTGGCCGTCCGGCGCCGAGGCGTGGAACTGCATGCCGACTTCCAGTTGGTCGACGCCTTCGAACATCTTGCTGCTCAGGGTGCTGACCAGCTCGGCGGAGTACTCGCCGTAGGCTTCTTCGGGTTCGATGGCAACGGTCAGCTCCTCACCAGCCTGCTTGCCTTCCAGGGCTTTTTCCAGGCCCGGGATGATGTTGCCGGCACCGTGCAGGTAGACCAGCGGCGCACCACCGGCGGAGCTGTCGATGACCTCACCTGCGTCGTTGGTGAGGGTATAGTCGATGGAGACAGCCTTGTTGGCGGCGATCAGCATGGGGCAAGACCTTTTGCAAAAGAATATAGAACGAACAAGTGTAACCAACGCATCGGCCGATTGCGAACCCGGCGCGGACCAACAGCAGCCCATCAGTCGGATCACCGGCTTCCACCTCGACGAAGAGCGGCACTGGGTGGTCGAGCTGTCCTGCGGCCACACCCAGCATCTGCGCCACCAGCCGCCGTGGCAGGCCCGGCCCTGGGTGCTCGATGCCAACGAACGCGCCCGGCGCATCGGCCAGGTATTCGCCTGCGGCTGGTGCGCTCAAGGTGCCGTTAGCGCTACCCTTGGCCGCTGAACTCCTTGCACCGCTTATTCCGAGAAGCACGCATGCAGACATTTTTCATCGCGCCGACCGACTTCGGTGTCGGCCTGACCTCCATCAGCCTGGGCCTGGTGCGCACCCTGGAGCGCGCCGGGCTGAAAGTCGGCTTCTTCAAGCCGATCGCCCAGCCGCACCCCGGCGACACCGGCCCGGAGCGCTCCAGCGAACTGGTCGCCCGCACCCATGGCATCAAGCCGCCGACGCCCCTGAGCCTGGGCCATGTCGAACGCATGCTCGGTGACGGCCAGCTCGACGAACTGCTCGAACAGATCATCCGCCTGTACCAGCAGGCCTGCGTCGGCAAGGACGTGGTGGTGGTCGAGGGCATGGTGCCGACCCGTCACGCCAGCTATGCCGCCCGGGTCAACCTGCACCTGGCCAAGAGCCTGGACGCCGAGGTGATCCTGGTGTCGGCGCCGGAAAACGAGGTGCTCAGCGAGCTGTCCGGCCGCGTCGAACTGCAGGCCCAGCTGTTCGGCGGCCCGCGCGACCCGAAGGTGCTGGGGGTGATCCTCAACAAGGTGCGCACCGACGAAAGCATGGCCGATTTCGCCACACGCCTGCGCGAGCACTCGCCGCTGCTGCGCGGCAACGACTTCCGCCTGCTCGGCTGCATCCCCTACCAGGCCGAGCTCAACGCCCCGCGCACCCGCGACGTGGCCGAGCTGCTCGGCGCCCAGGTGCTCAACCCCGGCGACTATGACCAGCGGCGCATGAGCAAGATCATCATCTGCGCGCGCACCGTCGCCAACACCGTGCCGCTGCTGACCTCCGGCACCCTGGTGGTGACGCCGGGCGACCGCGACGACATCATCCTCGCCGTGTGCATGGCGGCGATCAACGGCGTGCCCCTGGCCGGCCTGCTGCTGACCAGCGACAGCAAGCCCGACCCGCGCATCCTCGAGTTGTGCCGCGGCGCCCTGCAGGCCGGCCTGCCGATCCTGTCGGTGAGCACCGGCTCCTACGACACCGCCAACCAGCTCAACTCGCTGAACCGCGAGATCCCGGTGGACGACCGCGAGCGCGCCGAGTTCATCACCGACTTCGTCGCCAGCCACCTGGACGCCGCCTGGCTGCACCAGCGCTGCGGCACGCCACGCGAGCTGCGCCTGTCACCGGCGGTGTTCCGCTACCAGTTGATCCAGCGCGCCCAGCAGGCCAACAAGCGCATCGTTTTGCCCGAGGGCGCCGAGCCCTTGCTGGTGCAGGCTGCGGCCTTGTGCCAGGCCCGGGGCATCGCCCGTTGCGTGCTGCTGGCCAAGCCCGAGGAAGTGCAGGCCGTGGCCCGCGCCCAGGGCATCAGCCTGCCGCCGGACCTGGAGGTGCTCGACCCCGAGGTGATCCGTGGCCGCTATGTCGAGCCCATGGTGAACCTGCGCAAGAGCAAGAACCTCAACGCGCCGATGGCCGAGCAGCAGCTGGAAGACCCGGTGGTGATCGGTACCATGATGCTGGCACTCGGTGAAGTCGACGGCCTGGTCTCGGGCCTGGTGCATTCCACCGCCAACACCATCCGGCCGGCCTTGCAGCTGATCAAGACCGCGCCAGGCAGCAGCCTGGTGTCCTCGGTGTTCTTCATGCTGTTCCCCGACCAGGTGCTGGTCTATGGCGACTGCGTGATGAACCCGCACCCCAGCGCCGCCGAGCTGGCCGAGATCGCCCGGCAGAGCGCCGAGTCGGCCGAATCGTTCGGCATCGCGCCACGGGTGGCGATGCTCAGCTACTCCAGCGACTCGGCGGCCAGCGACGAAGAGGTGGAGAAGGTCCGCGAGGCCACGCGCCTGGCGCAGCAGGCCGAGCACGACCTGCTGATCGACGGCCCGTTGCAGTACGACGCCGCCGCCAACCCCGAGATCGCCCGCCAGCTGGCGCCCGCCAGCCCGGTGGCCGGGCGGGCCACAGTGTTCGTGTTCCCCGACCTGAACACCGGCAACACCACGCACAAGGCGGTGCAGCGCAGCGCCGACTGCGTCAGCCTCGGGCCGATGCTGCAAGGGCTACGCAAGCCGGTCAACGACCTGCCGCGCGGGGCGCAGGTGGACGACATCGTGCACACCATCGCCTTGACCGCGATCCAGGCCAGCACCGTGCGCTGAACGGCAAAGGGCCGCCATGCGGCCCCAGGCTCACGGGAGCGGCCAAACCTGGCCCTGACCGAATGAAGGCATGCCGCGACCCCGATCATTCATTTGAATTTCGGATCAATGGCAAAGAAAAACAAACTTCTCAAATAAGCCCCGGGCGCGGATGCTGTGACGATCACGCTCGTATCCTGGAGAACAACAATGAACGAAGTCGTCATCGTCGCCGCCACCCGCACTGCCATCGGCAGCTTCCAGGGGGCCCTGGCCAACGTGTCCGCCGTGGAACTGGGCGCCGCGGTGATCCGCCAGCTGCTGGCCCAGACCCAGCTGGACCCGGCCCAGGTCGACGAAGTGATCCTCGGCCAGGTGCTCACCGCCGGCGCCGGGCAGAACCCCGCCCGCCAGGCCGCCGTCAAGGCCGGCCTGCCCTACGAAGTACCTGCCCTGACCCTGAACAAGGTCTGCGGCTCGGGCCTCAAGGCCCTGCACCTGGCCGCCCAGGCCATCCGCTGCGGCGACGCCGAGGTGGTGATCGCCGGTGGCCAGGAGAGCATGAGCCTGGCGCCCTATGTGATGCCCTCGGCACGCACTGGCCAGCGCATGGGCCACGGCCAGTTGGTCGACAGCATGATCAGCGACGGCCTGTGGGATGCCTTCAACGATTACCACATGGGCATCACCGCCGAGAACCTGGTGGACAAGTACGGCCTGACCCGCGAGCAGCAGGACGCCTTCGCCGCCGAGTCGCAGCGCAAGGCCGTGGCCGCCATCGAGGCCGGCCGCTTCAAGGACGAGATCACCCCGATCCACATCCCGCAGAAAAAAGGCGAGCCGCTGGTGTTCGACACCGACGAGCAGCCACGCCCCGGCACCACCGCCGAGTCCCTGGGCAAACTGCGCGCCGCGTTCAAGAAGGACGGCAGTGTCACCGCCGGCAACGCCTCCAGCCTCAACGACGGCGCCGCCGCCGTGCTGCTGATGAGCGCCAGCAAGGCCAAGGCCCTGGGCCTGCCGGTGCTGGCGAAGATCGCGGCCTACGCCAGCGCGGGCGTGGACCCGGCGATCATGGGCATCGGCCCGGTGTCGGCAACCCAGCGCTGCCTGGACAAGGCCGGCTGGCAGCTTACCGACCTGGACCTGATCGAAGCCAACGAGGCCTTCGCCGCCCAGGCGCTGGCGGTGGGCAAGCAGCTGGAATGGGATGCGGCGAAGGTCAACGTCAATGGCGGCGCCATTGCCCTGGGCCACCCGATCGGCGCGTCGGGCTGCCGGGTGCTGGTGACCCTGCTGCACGAGATGATCAAGCGCGATGCGAAGAAAGGGTTGGCGACGCTATGCATCGGCGGCGGCCAAGGCGTGGCCCTGGCAATCGAACGCTGACCTGACGGCTTTTGGGGCTGCTTTGCAGCCCATCGTCGGCAAGCCGACTCCCACCCCTTTCGCACTGCCCGATAGCCATGCGCTGTTTCGGTGGGAGCCGGCCCGCTGGCGATGGACCGCAGAAGCGGCCCCGAAGACCTGTTGCCCACCCTGAACAATCGCCATCCACAAGCACTAGTTGTAATTAATAGTGCGGCTTTAAAGAGCTCATAAAAGAAACAAACATATTCAAATGAACACTTAACGTCTCATCAACTTAACCCCTCACGATAAGCAGCTGCGCCATTAATTCGAATTCTCTCGCCAGCGCCCCCTACTTTCCGACTGCCACCAAAACAGCACTTTGACACTTTCAAGGCGCCCTCTAACCTGTGTCAGGCACTCCCTGAACTGCTTAAGTTCGAGCGCAATCGACCCTATAAATAAATCTGCTAAAGGGATTTGACATGCACGCTCCAGGAGCAATTCCATCGGAAAAAGAAAGTGCCCACGCCTGGCTGACGGAAACCAAGGCGAATGCAAAATCCACCGCGCTGCGCGGCAACATTTTCGCGCAGGACTACAACCGCCAACTGCTCACGGCGACTGGCCAATCCATGCGCAGCGGCGCGGATGCCATCAACCCCTTCTTCAGCCCGGCCAAGGGCACGGCGACCGGCAGCTATGCCAAGGATGCGGACGCCAACGTCAGCCCCGGCAGCGCACCAGTGAGCATCTACGAAGGCCTGCAGACGGCCATCGACATTGCCCGCCGACGCTCCGGCTACAACCCACTGGACCAGCCGACCGACCAGAAGCCGAAGTCCGCCGGTGACCGTGAGCACTTCATCGCCTTCACCCAGCAGATCGCGGAAATCCCGTTCCTTTCCCTGCTGGCAGCGCAAGTCACGCAGATCCAGCAAAAAAGCCATGACGCCAACGCGCTGGTCGACTCATTCGTCAAAGGCTTCATCGGCCTGAAGAACCAGGATGTCGAGCAGATCAAACAGTCCCTGAGCAGCCTGGTGAATGCGGCACTGTCCTATTCCGAGCAGACCGAGCGCCAGTCGAACTTCAACCAGAACATCCTGCAAACCGGCGACAGCGGCTCGGTGAACTTCATGCTGTACGCCAGCGAATTCACCATCAAGGCGTCCAGTCACAAGGGCACCATCACCTTCCAATCGTCTTACACCTTGTCCCAGGCGATCTACCAGCTGTCGGTGGAAAGCTGGAACAACGTCAAAGACGTGTTCTCCAAACAGCAGAAGACCGATACCCAGCAATGGCTCGGCGATACCACCACGCAAGTGCGCGAAGGCTCAAAACTGCGGGCGATCTGCCTGGTCAGCTGAGACCTTCGCCCAGGCCCGACGGGTTCTCCTGTCGGGCCTTTTCAGCATCAGTGCGCGCCCTCGCAGCTCAGAAACGCTCGTCGCGCAGCGCGGGCAAGGTGATGTCGCGCACATAGCTGGCCGAGGACAGATTCAGCATCATCCGGCACACCTGCACCACATCGTGCAGCGGGATCAGCGCGCCCTCGCCACGCCGTTCGGCCTCGGCCAGCGGCACGTCCAGGCCATCCTCGGTGTTCAGGTAGCCCAGGTTCAGGCAACTCACCCCCAGGCCCTGTTCGCGGAAACCTTCGCGCAGGCTTTCGGCGATGCCGCGCAAGCCGAACTTGCTGGCGCCGAAGGTCACCTCCGGGCGACCACTGCCCGGCAGGCCGGAGGTGGAACCGGTGAGGATGATCCGTGGTCGGGCACTCTGCAGCAGCAGCGGCAGCAGGCGCTTGATCAGCAGCAGCGGCGCGGTGATGTTGGTGTCGACCATGCGCTCGATCTGCGCCTCGTCATCATCGAGGAAGCTGTAGCCTTCCTCGAAGGCCCGCGCCTCCCAGATGCCGACGTTGTACACCAACACGTCCAGCCCACCGTCTGCCACCGCCTCATGGATGATCGCCGCGGCCTGGCGCGGCTGGCCGAGGTCGGCCTCGATCCACTGCGCCGCGCCCGGCAACGCCACAGGCCTGCTGCGCGACACACCGATCAGCGTATCGCCATGCCCACCCAGGCCCTGCACCAGCGCCTGGCCCAATCCCTTGCTTGCACCGACCACCAGAATTCTCATCGAATCACTCCCTATGGACTGCGCCGGATAGTACCCTGCCTGCCCCAGTAATCCAGTCGGAAATGCCAGGCCGCCCGTGGACAGAGCGCAACTCGAGCAAAACCAGATCCCCCTGTACTTCATCGCCGTAGCGCTGGCCGCCGTGCTCGGCCTGCTCGCACCCAGCGCCGCCGGCGCTCTCGAAGCGCTGGTGACTCCGGCCATTGCCGTGCTGATGTACGCGATGTTCCTGCAGATCCCGTTCCTCGACCTGCGCGCGGGGCTTGGCAACCGGCGCTTCATGGGCGCGCTGCTGCTGGCCAACTTCGTACTGGTGCCGCTGCTGGTGTGGGCTGGAACCCGCGGGCTGACCGAGCACCCCGCCGTGCTGGTCGGCGCCCTGCTGGTGCTGCTGACACCGTGCATCGACTACGTGGTTGTGTTCACCCACCTCGGCAAAGGCGACGCGCGCCTGACCCTTGCCGCCACGCCAGTGCTGTTGCTGGTGCAACTGGCGCTGCTGCCGCTGTACCTGGCGTTGATGCTCGGCGGCGCCGGCCATGTGGAGATTTCCGTGGCGCCATTTGTCGAGGCCTTCGTGTTGCTGATCGCGCTGCCACTGCTGCTGGCCGTCGCCACCAGCGCCGGGGCGCGGCGCTCTGCGCTGGTTTCGAAGTGGAACGATGCCTGGACGTGGCTGCCGGTGCCGGCCATGGCCCTGGTGCTGATCGCGGTGATCGGCTCGCAGATCGGCGTGGTCGCCAGCCGGCTGGACGACCTGCTGCCGGTAGTGCCGGTGTATGTCGGCTTCGCTTTGCTGGCGCCGCTGCTCGGATGGTTTGCGGCGCGGCTGTTCAAGTTGTCCACAGGCGAGGCCCGGGCGGTGACCTTCAGCGCCGCCACGCGTAATTCGCTGGTGGTGCTGCCGCTGGCGTTGGCGCTGCCTGAGTCGATCCGGGCGTTGGCGGCAGCGGCGGTGATTACCCAGACGCTGGTGGAGTTGGTCAGCGAGCTGGTCTACGTTCGTGTTGTGCCGGCGTTGGTGCGGCGCTAGGCCTGTCGCACTCGCCACTGACCGTAATGACTGAAACGCACACTGGCCAGGGGCTGCACATCGATGCGGTGGAAGGTGTGCAGAGGCGCGCCCAGCGCATGCAGCATCGCGGCGCGGATGACGAAGGGGTGGGTGACGGCGATCCATTCACCCTCGCCCAGGGCGCTGTCCATCCAACGGGCAACACGCTCGCACAGCGCGGCCAGCGATTCGCCGCCGTGAGGCGTGGCATGGGGGTCGCTCAGCCACGCCTGCAACGCGGCCTCATCCAGTTGCTTGAGCGGCTGACCTTTCCAGGTGCCCAGGTCGCAGTCGCGCAGCCCCTCATCAACCGTCGCCCTCAGGCCCTCGGCCGTCTGCCGGGCGCGCAGCTCCGGTGCGCTGAGGTAGCGCACCGCCGGTTCAGGCACAAGCGAGGGCAACTCCAGCAACGGCTCACTATCCAGAGCGAAACGCCCCACCCTTTGCGCCGCGGTGCGGGCGTGGCAGATCAGGGTGAGGTGGATGGGCTTCATGGCAGGGCTTCGGCAGGGATATCCGGGCACTCTAGCCGAAGTCCGGGGAACATGCGCGGGCCCAATCGCGGGGCAAGCCCGCTCCCACGACGCCGAAATGAACCTACGTGGGAGCGGGCTTGCCCCGCGATGGGATCAGGCCGAAGCGCGCAACTCGCGGGCAGCGGCGACCATGTTCACCAAAGCTGCCTCGGTCTCCGGCCAGCCACGGGTCTTCAAGCCGCAATCCGGGTTCACCCACAACCGGTCAGCCGGGATCCGCTGGGCGGCCTTGCGCAGCAGCTTGACCATCTCCTCCTTGCTCGGCACCCGCGGCGAGTGGATGTCGTACACCCCCGGGCCGATCTCGTTCGGGTAGGCGAAACGCTCGAACGCCTCCAGCAGCTCCATGTCCGAGCGCGAGGTCTCGATGGTGATCACATCCGCGTCCATCGCCGCGATCGACTCGATCACATCGTTGAACTCGCTGTAGCACATATGGGTGTGGATCTGCGTCTCGTCCCGCACGCCCGAGGCACACAGGCGGAACGCCTCGGTGGCCCATTCCAGGTAGCGCGGCCAGGCGCTGCGGCGCAGCGGCAGGCCCTCGCGGAAAGCGGCCTCGTCGATCTGCACGATCTTGATGCCGGCGGCCTCCAGATCGACCACTTCGTCACGAATGGCCAGCGCCAGCTGGCGTGCCTGCACCTCGCGGCTCACGTCCTCGCGCGGGAACGACCACATCAGCATGGTCACCGGGCCGGTCAGCATGCCCTTCATCACCTTGCGGGTCAGGCCCTGGGCGTAGGTGATCCAGGCCACGGTCATCGCCTTCGGGCGGCTCAGGTCACCGAAGATCACCGCTGGCTTCACGCAGCGCGAACCGTAGCTCTGCACCCAGCCGAAACGGGTGAATACGTAGCCGTCCAGCTGTTCGGCGAAGTACTCGACCATGTCGTTGCGCTCGGCCTCGCCGTGCACCAGCACGTCCAGACCGAGGTTTTCCTGGATCTCAACGGCATGGCGAATCTCGCTGTGCATGGCCTCGATATAGTCGGCCTCGGTCAGCGTGCCCTGCTTGAACGCCTGGCGCGCCAGGCGGATGGCCGCGGTCTGCGGAAACGAACCGATGGTGGTGGTCGGAAACGCCGGCAGCTTCAGCCCGGCGCGCTGCTTGGCGATGCGCTGCTCGAAGGCCGAGACGCGCTGGCTGTCGGCAGGCTTGATAGCCGCAACGCGGGCCTGCACCGCTGGTTTGTGGATACGTGGCGAAGCGGCGCGGCTGCGCTGGGCCTCATTACTTTGAAACAGTGCGACCAACACATCTTCAGCTGCGGGCTGGTTGATAGACTTGGCGAGCAACGCAACTTCCTGGCACTTCTGCACAGCGAACGCCAGCCAGCTTTTCAGTTCGTCATCGAGTTGGTCTTCACGGGTCAGGTCTACCGGGCTGTGCAACAGCGAGCACGACGGCGCCACCCACAGGCGGTCGCCCAGGCGCTCATGGGCATGCCCCAGCACCTCCAGCGCCTTGTCCAGGTCGCAGCGCCAGACGTTGCGGCCGTTGACCACGCCCAGCGACAGCACCTTGTAGGCCGGCAGGCGGTCGAGGATGGTCGGGTACTGGTCCGGGGCACGCACCAGGTCGATGTGCAGGCCATCGACCGGCAGGTTGGCGGCCAGGCCGAGGTTGTCTTCGAGGCCGCCGAAGTAGGTGGCGATCAGTTTTTTCAGCGGGGCGCGCTGGAGGATGTTGTAGACCCGCTCGTAGGCGTTCTTCCAGTCCTGCGGCAGGTCGAGGGCGAGGATCGGCTCGTCGATCTGCACCCACTCCACGCCCTGCACCGCCAGGCGGTTGAAGATCTGGTCATACAGCGGCAGCAGGCGGTCGAGCAGGTCGAGCTTGTCGAAGTCGGCGCCCTTGGCCTTGCCCAGCCACAGGTAGGTCAACGGGCCGATCACCACCGGCTTGACCGCATGGCCCAGGGCCCTGGCCTCCTCGACCTCCTCGAACAGCTGCTCCCAGCTCAGGGCGAATTGCTGGTCGGCGCTGAACTCGGGGACCAGGTAGTGGTAGTTGGTGTCGAACCACTTGGTCATCTCCTGGGCGTGGGCACCACCGCAGCAGCTATCGCTTCGGTCCGTCGCCACGGCGCCTCGGGCCATGGCGAACAGGGTCTGCAGGGTCGGCTTGGCAGCGTCCTTGGCACGGAAGCGTTCGGGGATCACGCCAAAGGTCAGCGAGTGGGTCAGCACCTGGTCGTACCAGGCGAAGTCGCCAACCGGCAGCAGGTCGATGCCGGCGTCCTTCTGCACCTGCCAGTGGGCGGCACGCAGCTCACGGCCCACGGCGCGCAAGCCGGCTTCGTTCAGCTCGCCCTTCCAGAACGCTTCCTGGGCTTTCTTCAACTCACGGTCGCGGCCGATACGTGGGAAACCCAGGTTGTGTGCCAGTGCCATGTCGTGGTCCCTCGATCTTTTTAAAATGAATGAGGGCAATTCTGGGCTGCGGTTTAATGTGAGACAAGCTCATTAAATTTGAGATGAACTCAAGATTTGTTCATAGTGCCAATTCCTGTGATGAGCCATTACAGCCATCGAAGTTGTTGCAGGCTTCGTGGGAGCGGGCTTGCCCCGCGATGACGTCGCCCCAGGTGACCCAAATGTCTCAATCAACACACTCACCCGCGCAATCAGACATGCCAACGCCGCCCACCTGTCGCACACTGCCACCCTGCCCCAACCCGGTAGCCCACACGCCATGAGCCTGCTGAAAACAACCCTGGACGCCAACGCCTTCGCCTGCATCCTGGAGTTCGTGCCCAAGCCCAGCGCCGAGCGTTTCGCCACCCTCGACACCCTCATGGCCCGCACCCAGCTGTGCGGCTGGCCGCTGACCGTGGCCATCGGCGACCGCGTCGGCAGCGCCCTGGACATGTCGCCGCTGGACGCCTTCAACAGCCTGGCCGAGCCCGTCCCCACCCTGCTGCACTTCTCAGGCAAGGACCGCGAGCGCCGTGAGCTGCTGGCGCAATTGCAACGCATGGACGCCGCCGGCCTCGACCAGCTCCTGCTGCTCACCGGCGACCGTCTGCCCGGCCACGTCCCGGGCGAGCGCCCGGTGCGCTACCTCGAATCCGTCGCCGCCCTGCAGATCGTCCGCCAGGCCCGCCCGCACTGGCTGCTGGCCGCCGCGCTCAACCCGTTCAAGTACCAGGAAGCCGAAGGCGGCGCGCAGTACAGCAAGGCCGAAAAGAAACTCGCCGCCGGGGCCGACCTGTTCATCCTGCAGCTGGGTTTCGATATCGACAAACACCAGGAAGCCTTCGACTGGATGCAGCGCCAGCCCCGCCCCAAGCCGCTGATGGCCTGCATCATGGCGCTCACCGAGGGCCGTGCCGGGATGCTCGATCACGTTGCCGGGGTGACCGTCACGCCATCGATGCGCGCACTGCTGGCCGCCGAGGCAGCGGTTTCCAAGACCTACGCCAAGGAGCGCGCCAACCAGCGCCTGGCCTTGCAGGTGATCGGCCTGAAGTTGATGGGCTATGCCGGGGTGCACTTGTCCGGTATCCACGAGGTGGCGCAGTTCGAGGCGCTGGAGCAGGCCATCAGCGCACTGCAACCGCAGTTCACCTCACTGGAAGACTGGACCCCGGCCTGGGAAGCGGCCTGGCAGGAAGCGGACCTTGAGCCGGTCACCTTCCATCCACCCGGGCACGCCTGGCGCCTCGGGCAGCGGCAGATCACCGCCTCCAACAAGGAAAAGGTTCGCTATCACCTGCTGTCGGCGATACACCACCAACTGTTCAGCCGCACCACCGCCTTGAGCAAGGCCTTCGGCTGGGCCGTGACCCGGCCACTGTGGGCCAACCCCACGGCGGCGCAGTGGCTGCATCAGCTGGAGCGGCGTATCAAACGGCCGATGGTGGGCTGCGATACCTGTGGCAGTTGCCGACTGGAGGACACGCTGTATATCTGCCCCGAGACCTGCCCCAAGGGGCTGGCCAACGGGCCGTGCGGCGGCACCCGCCTGGACCGTTGCGAGTTTGGCGATCGGGAATGCGTGCACAGCGCCAAGTATCGGCTGGCGGTGAGCGTGGGCAGGACCGAGGTGTTGCGTGAGCGGCTGATCCCCTGTGTGCAGGTGGAGAACCGGCAGCGCAGTTCGTGGCCGGTGTGGTTCGAAGCGGCCACCTCGAAATCGCCCTCCCGGCAGCCCGACGTCGCTGCGGAGTTCAACGAGTAATACGCCTATAGCCATGCGCATTGTCCGTCGGAAAAGTCACTGACCGAGCAGCAAACGAAGTACTGGCATTCCTCGCCCGCTCCCGGCTCGAACCCTGCGTTTTACCCAAGGTATACTCCCGCCCCGTCGCGCCCAGAGTGGCGCGTAGCCTTCATGCGCAGGATGCCTTATGTCAGTTCAGCAACACGTTACCGCCGCCGATACCCTCCTCACCGCCACACCCGAGCCGCTCAGCCGCGCCCTTGAACAGGTGCGGCAGGCCGAGGCCAGCCTGCACCAACGCCGGCGCCAGGTCACCCTGGCATTCATGGGCGTGCAAGCCGCCTACTGCGCCTATCTGATGCTCAAGTGGATCTGGCAGGGCCATTACATCGGCGGGCCGATCTATGCCGTGTTGCTCTGGTGCCTGTTGTGGCTGCTGTACTACCCGGTGTCGGTACTGTGGTACCCCCGCCAACGCGCGCTGGACAAGGCCTGGCGCACACTCGATGCGGCGCGCATGGAGCATGGCAAGGCATTCCTGGCCAGCCAGGCCCTGGGGCCATACCGCTGGGTGTGCCGCGGCGGGCGCATGCTGGCGGTGTTCCCCGACAGCCACGCGCTGTATGTGCTGGCCCCGGAAACCGGCGAGTGCCACGCACTGATGGATGCGCCACGGGTGGTCAAGCAAGTGCGCGTGGACGAACAGGCTGTCACCCGCAGCACTACCAAGACCACCACCAAGCACGGCTGGCGCAACGTCTACGCGTTCAACAACCATTTCGGCATGATCGGCGGCGGCAAGTCCCGCTCCACTTCGACCACCACCCACGACACCGTGCGCACCTTCACCCTGCACGTGCAGTTGCAGAGCGCTGGCCAGCATCCCTACTGGCTTCAGCTGCCCTTTGCCGCCGACTGGCAAGAGGCGCGCAACTGGCAGTTGCTCATCGAGCAAGCGACCGGGCGCTGAGCGTGCCTATGCCGCCCCACCTGCCGGGGCGGCCTTGTGCCGCGCCTGATGGCATTGGCAGACCGTCATGCCCGGCTGCCGCGCCAACACCACGATGACCGTCCGCCGACGCAGCGATGATGAACAGCCGCTCAAAGGCCACGGCAGATCGATGCCGTTGAGACTTTTTAACAATCATTAGCAAGGTTCATAAAGTTGGCCAACTGCCGCGATTGCTACGGTGCGCACCCATTCGAAGCTCCGCCACTTGGGCCTCCCGCCCCAAGCGGACGCACCTTGGAGACACCCTGCAGCCGAGCAGCCACTTTCGCGGCATGGTCGCATCTGTCGGGGTGATAACGGCTACCTGAGCGTCGCGTATGAAGAGTATTGCTCCTGTAGGCTTGTCACTGCAGGGGCTGGGATCGAATGGCTTACGCCACCTCACTGCAGGGCAGAGCAAAAGCTCGGCATCGTGTGATCGCCCGCTGATTCATCTGCATCTCAAAAGAATGTATAAAGCGTCAGCGCCCTGCGACCCCGACGTCCGCACAAGGAAACCCCCTCCATGCTTCGGCTCACCCTGCCGGCCCTGCTCCTGGCTGTAGCCGGCTGTGCCACCAAGCCCCCCGCCAACCCCGAGAACCTCTGCGAGATCTTCCGCGAGAAGCCGAAGTGGCACGAGGCGGCGTTGAAGATGCAGGCGCGCTGGGGCGCCCCGGTGCAGGTGCCGATGGCGATGATGTACCAGGAGTCCTCGTTCAAGCACGACGCCCTGCCGCCGCGCTATTACTTCCTCGGCTTCATCCCCTGGGGCCGGGTGAGCACCGCCTACGGCTACGCCCAGGCCAAGGACGAGACCTGGGCCGACTACAAGCGCGAAGCCGGCGGCTGGGGCGCCGCCCGCGACGACTTCGCCGACGCCCTCGACTTCATGGGCTGGTACATGCAGAAGAGCCAGCGGGTGAATGGCGTGTCCAAGTGGGACGCCTACGGCCAGTACCTCAATTATCACGAAGGCTGGGGCGGCTACCGCAACCGCAGCTACGACGCCAAGCCGTGGCTGAAGAACGTGTCGCAGAAGGTGCAGGCGCGGGCGTCGGTGTTTGGGGCGCAATATCGGAGTTGTGAGCAGGAGCTGGCTCGGGGTGGGTGGTTCTGGTAGGCGCTGATTCGGGGGTGATGAAACACCGGGCGAGCGATGCGTTGCTGACCGGGCACGCTCTTGCAAGACGCGATGGTTCAGGTGGAGTCCGCTCAGGACACACCCCGCAACAGGGCCGCAAAGCGGCCCCGATGATGTGCAGCATCAGCCTGTAGAAACACCCTCTTCTTTCATTACCTCCAGCTTGCCGAACTGCTCGCTGGCCAAGCGGCTGATGATCCGGATCGCCTGGTGAATACCCGCCGTGTTGCGGAAGCTCAGTTGCGGGTTGTGCTCGCACTCGAGCACCTCGTCATGCTGGACCAGCGCCTCGCCTAGCAGTTCGAGGGTCCAGACGTAGCTTTGCAGGGTAGACATGCGTTCATGGTCAGTCATGGCGCACCTCGCGATTGGCGCGCTCGGCGAGGGATTGGCTGTCGATCGGGTAGAACGTTGGGGATGGGGTGGCCGCACGGGTTGGGCGGCGGAGAGCGGATGCGAGGATCCTCAGTATCTTGGTGGTCATGCATGAGTTCCTTTCGTTGTGGAACTGCCACCGCTCGCGGCCAAGCAAGTTTAGGTGGCAGCAGTACGCGGGTTGGCCGACCGGGACGAAAGGGGCCCGGCACACCCGAAGGTGTCCCGCGCACCACCGCCATGACGCGACATCGCGGGCACAAAAAAAGCGCCTGCGATGAAGACTGGGCGCTGTTGCGCCTTTCGATTCCGACCGGCCAAGGTCGCGTCGCCGATGCTTCGGCGACGGAGGGAATTTATGCCTTGGGGGCTGCTAATGCAAGCTTGGGAAGGCTGGGAAAAGGCGATGGATGCTGCGGGCAACTGCCTACACTGCAGAGAATGGTTAGTGGACCTGTACGGGACAGGCCCAGCCTGCAACATTGAACCTGAACTGGTGGCAGACGGACAGTGCGTAGGCAGGAGCCGAGAAATACTCCTGCGGAACAAGAAAACCGAGAGACACTTCAGAAATCGTCGGCTCTATGTACCTAGAAAGGCATTCCTGTATCTGCTGCCAACGAGCTTACTGTAAGGCTTTATAGCTTCCTTTGAATCCCCAATGATATGCTTCAATGACTGCGCAGCAATTTTTGCATTAAACTCATCAGCGACTGATACATCTATACTCTGGCGACCCGATGCGAATCGTTTTGACTCACAGACAATAAAGGCCACTCCGGGAGATATTGGATAATAAAAGTCAACTTTCTCTGGCTCCGTGAAACCAGCCTCGCTAATCTGTGGATAAACATTCACGATAGGTTGATCAGACGTGATGAAAGGTTTACCACTACCGTTTATCAACAATGCGTGCGTGGAAGAATTGAGTCGCCTATATAGATTGGCCCCTATATTCATACCATACATATAGCTAATAAACCACCAAGCATGTGACATGGCTTTAGACATAGCCTCGTCGACCTCAGAGGTCATAGCTATTCTAATTGCAGCTTCACGACATGTCTTAGTTCTGGCGAACTGATGCCCCATGAAAAGCAGTAGTTCCCTCATGCTTTCCGGATCGTTCAAAACTTCAACATCCCCATCAGCGAGAGCAGATAGTTTTGCTTGCGCCCCCGCTTCATACGATGAGTGCAGATTCTCAAGCATGTTGCACTTTAAAGCATGAAGAGCATGATTGATCTTATCGTCATCGACGTCTAGCTTTCGGTATTCCTCCTCAAGCCGCTGGACAGTTATAAAATTATCCAATGACTCCATATGGACCTTCTGCATAAAATCAGCCGACCGTCTTGATATATACTTTATTACCTCAATATTTTCATCACTCAGGTGCGTGATTTTATAGAAATAGTCATCTACCACGATTCCCCTAACGCTATCGTATGAGAGCTTTCCTGTTTTGCTTGTATAGTGTACGTTGTTGGTTCCGTTTCCCCATCGCAAAAGATAATTGGCCCATACATGATGCTGACGCCTTTTGGCCTCTAGATCTTTAGAGTTTCTCACAGCACCTCCTACTGGGTACTAGTTTGCATATCCGAACAGCAGCAGAAAATGACATATTTATTTCATGGTGCTCATTACCTTTCTACTCACCAGGGAATAAATAAATCACCTTATACCACACCATCAACTTTCACTACCATTATATATTATTCACGTGACGCAATCGGCCTACCAAATAGTGCATCAAAAGCAAGCTCTGCCTGCTTTCTCACAAGAGATGAACTACCTGGCATCTTCAGAACGACCCTTGGTGAGACCGTCCGCAAGCAGCCGCATCCGATCATGAACAGGTTCTCGATGTCTTCTACGATTCTAGAGACAATTAATACATTTCGATTGTTAGCCTTTACGATCCAGCGGTGCTCTTTTAACTCTCCACGTATCCGTTCGACGATGTTGCGCTGCAAGTAGCTAGGTCGACCCTGCAGTCGGCCCAAGGCAGAATTGGGTTGCGCTTGATTCACGATGAATAATGGTGGAAATTAGCTCGTCCCAATGCTTATCTCAGTGTCTACCGGCGTTGCAATAATATTCGCGATTTCTGTGTATAGATCCACGTCCTCACCATCAGAGGATATAGAAATAATCAGGCTATAACGGGTTTTAGTATTGCATTTTCCCAGATGGGGCCGATATCGCCACCAGCCGGAAACCGGATAAATAGCAATTTTATCCCTTGAGGCCAAGTCAATCGCTGGACCGATCCAGACGTCACTGTGTACTGAGCCTGCGGAAATGCTTTTGGGACCGAATACCCACCTGTTATCTGGCTCTGGTTGTGGAGGCTTTTCCGCCATCGACTCAAGCTTGTTGATTCGATGCCGGAATGCTGCTTCGGTCTCGGATTTCTTCTTGAGGTCAAATCGAAGCCCAAAGGATTGATACCTAGCTGGGATCACTTGAGCCATTTCTCCTGGGCTAGGCTCGATGAAGTACGAAAGAGTGATCTTCAGTTGGACGGTCCGGTTTTCGAGGCGTTCTAGCTCTGTTTTCGGCCATGGCAGATTGTAGTAATGCACCTCTTTAAAGTGCGGGTCTCCAACCTCTCGACTCTTTGCGTTGAGGTCTCTCGCAAATGGTTGAATACTAGTCTCAGCAATCAGGGCTAAGTCGTTTTCTGCAGATGCCAAGGCGCGTGATAGCTGTGGAACGCCATAACCGATGTGACGGGCGAGAGCGATTCGCTGCCCTTTGCTCTTGCATTTCCTGAATCGCTCCATCATGACGGGCGTCCACTGCGCGCTATGAATAATCAGTGCGCGCACCGTTTCTGGCCACATCTGTGGATGCACAGCCATGATTGTCGCAGCCAATCCCGCTGCTTGTGCGGTAGCAGAGCTGGTGGCCCAGAACTCCTCAATAGGCCGCTGATTGACATCTTTTCCGGTTGTTAAGAGTGACAATGCAGGAATACCGGAAATTATCTCTGCCCCGTCAGGACTGATCGCCTTGTTGCCCGCCTCGAAAACCACTTCTGGCTTAATTGGGGTTCTGGAGTGCTCCCAGTCGATTGATGCTCGGCTATAGGGGCTATGATCGCCGGCCCGCGCCACTGCGGACCACCCCTCATAGCCTGGTTGATCGTGAAGGTCGACTTTGTCAGTGAATCCACCGACCGCCAACGCGTTCCATGATTGAGCAGGGTCTTCAATCGGGAAGTCATAGGGGTCAGCCAAATCTTCAGGGCTGTTGGAGTCAGGGATGTTACCCGCTGAAATTATAAAGAGTCGACGCAGACCATATTCTCCGTTCTCCCCGAAGTCCCCCACCATCGAGCCACTACAGACCTGATCAATAGCGGAGCTCCATGTTGTGGGTCGCTCGCCTGATACGTCTTGGTTCGAGACCGCCATGCAGAAAACGCGATTTCGCAGGGGCTCCTTCGTTTCTGCCAAGCTCACTGCTGACTGGGTAATGAACCCGTAGCTCGAAGGGTCATTTCTCTCCCAGCCAGCGGGCGGTAGGAATTTTACCGATTCCAGTTTTGCAGTTAGTTCAATAAAACTTTCATCTGCCAGCGCGTAGCTAAGGTCCCCATATAGCGCTGCACCAGCCATATTGGTTCCATGGCCATGGTGGTCGTGCACTCCCCACTCTGACCTAACTGCTTGGCAATCGTCAGCTGCAAGCGCGGGCTGAATAAGGGGGTGAGCGTGGTTAACGCCATGATCTAAAACGCAAATCGCGGGGCTTTCGCTATCAGGTGGAATCAGCCTATCTGCTAGATTAGACGTCCATTCTGACTTTTCCCGGGATGTTTGCCGGGTAAAGAAATAGGGGTTGTCGGTGGCTTTCCTGAGCTCTTCTAGTCCGTCCGCATTCGCTGCAAGAATTGACATTTCAAGGGTATTTGCATAGACGAGTAATACTTCTGTATCCGGAAATATTAGCGAGTTCTCGCTGACGCGAATTTTTAGATTGTCAGCGACACGTCGGACGTGATCCGCCTTCCATGCTGCACACCAGCACTCCCACCAAAGTGTGGAAGATAAGGAGCTTGGGAACGGTCTGGAGTCTGTCCATAAGGTCTCTATGTCCCCGATGGAAAGGTTTTCAACGGATGAGAATTTAGTCTCATTTTTTGGCTTCCCAGACTTGGTCTCTTCTTCTGCATATTCCTGCAGCTTTAATTCAAGAAAGTCCATGGCATCGTGAGGAACGTAGAGCGCTCCGAGTGTTGAACCGTCCTCGAGGACTCGGAGGGCTGAAAGCCGTATATTTTGTTTTTTCCAGTTTAGATCTGGAATGGGCGATCCCGCTTCAAGCTCAACTTCTAAGTACAACGCTTGGGGGGAGTCGCTGATATTGTCTGCAAAGAAGGCGTTCTGACCGCTTCGTGCGGCAGTAAACGCAAGAGATAACCTTTCGCGGAGGCGGCTGCCATGGCCTTCCTCTCGTGTTTTACCCGCGTTGCTCAGGTCCTTATCTCGGCGCTGGTAAGGGCGATCCACCCTGAATTGCTCAACTCTGAAATGCGGAAGCTCGTAAGACGACGCCATTCTGGATATTTCCCTAATCCAAAGTTATGCATGCTGAACACCTAGCCGGGGCTTAGTCCTGACATGGTTTCTTTCAGGGTGTGGCGCTCTTTTAACGCCCTGACTATTGCTTCAGTTGTCGCGTGCTTATCACCTTGGAGGATGACGTCTTTGATAATCTCAGAGGCCGCTCTAGTGATTTCTGCTTGGCTGAGACCCTTGGCAGCGGCTATGAGTTTCGCCCAAGACACTCTCTTCGGCAAATAGACATGCATTCGCATCTCAAGTACTTCCTTAATGCCATTCGGATCAGGCAGAGAGTACTCGATGATGTCATCGAACCGCCTGAAGAGGGCGCGATCAAGAAGCTCGGGATGGTTCGTTGTGGCTAGCACGAGGCTGTCTGTACTGTTTGTTTCCTCAAGGAACTGAAGGAACGAATTGAGTACACGACGCATTTCACCTACGTCGTTATCAGCGTTCCGTCGCCCACCAATAGCATCAAACTCGTCAAACAAGTAAACCGCGCGAACAGATGCAATCTGATCGAATATCAACCGTAGCTTGGATGCCGTCTCGCCCATGAAGCGTGTGATCAGGGCATCGAGGCGTATGGTGAAAAGCGGCAGCTGTAACTCACCGGCCAAGATCGATGCTGTTAGGGTTTTCCCCGAGCCTGGCGGACCTACAAGCAGGAGTTTTGAGCTCGGGGCCAAACCATGGCTACGTAGCTTGTCTCGCTGACGCTGTTGATGAATGAGGCGGGTAAGGCGGTCCCGCTTGAGGTCATTAAGAATCAGGTCTTGCAGCTGAGACCTTGGATAGCTGACAGATAGCAGGGACTCCAATTCGCCTCGCGGCTTGGAGATTGGAATCGCAACATGCTGATTCGGCCGAGAAGCATGTCCTTTGAATGGAGACTCGCGTTTACGAGCGCTCTCAACAAGTGCTTTGAGCTCATCAGCAACATCAAGTCTGCCACGGCGTGCTTCAGCAGCGGCCACTTGCAAAGCGATGGAGAGAAATTGCTCCTCATCTCCTTGGTTATGGCTGCTCAGCAGAGCAATGATTTGTTGGGCCGTAGCCATCGCCTTCCCTATCCTTCAATGGGCTGCCGGGTTAGCGACCCAGTTTAGTCGATCGGCTATTGGGAGCCTAGCTACGGTCATCTGAATTCTCTAAAACCGGCCGAGCCGCTACGGCTCAACCACTGGGTGGCTGCTCAGATCAAGGCCGAAATCTCCCCCGCTCAACCTGTCCACGAACGTACGCGTGTGCCTGTAGGGGGGATGTTGAGCAGGCTCAGGGAGACAAAACGAGACAGACAGACACAACAAAGCCCGCACTAGGCGGGCTCTGCTGGGCGTTTCGTAGACAGTCATAGACTTCTGGAAACTGGTCTCTGGTGCCGGAGACAGGAATCGAACCTGCGACCTTCGCGTTACGAGTGCGCTGCTCTACCGACTGAGCTACACCGGCGTGTTGCGCAACGTACCACTGCCATGTCGGTTACGCAAACCCCTGTTTCACCTCACTTTCATTGCACCGTGCAGCCATTGGGCGCGAGGTCTTCCTCTACCGTGGTCACGCAGCTCCAGCCTGCCTGGGTACGGGCCAGGGTCACGGTCTTGCCCAGCACATTGGCCGGTGCGTCGGCCAGGGTGCAGGCGATGCTGGCGGTGCCGTCGGCGGCCTTGCCGCTGGCGGTGATCGCGCAATGGGCGGTGGCGGGCTGGCCGCCGAGGCTGGCGACGTCGGGTACGTCCTTGCCGTCGTTCAGGCGCACGTCCATCGGCGTCTTCAGCGCGGAGATTTCCAGCAGCGCGGCGGTAGCCTTGGCGCGGGCCTGGTGGTTGGTGTACATGGGGATGGCGATGGTCGCCAGGATGCCGATGATCGCGACGACGATCATCAGTTCGATCAGGGTGATACCTCGTTGCCCTTTCATGAACGGTCTTCCTTCGTGATACGTGGAGGCGCGGCGGGCGCTTTCATCGTGGCGTGCCCCGGCCGGCAGGCGCGCAGTAGGCCTGAACCGACACCTTTTGTCACCCCTGCGCGGCGGGGCGTCATCTTCGCTGGACTACTCTAGTGAGCCACAGGGAAACGCGCCCGGCAGCAGTCCGGGCAAGCTGTTACCGGGCTTTTCGCCCCCGCGCAAAAGGACTCTCGCCATGCCTGCTTCCACCCGTCTGTACGCCTGGGAAGGCGTCGATGCCAGCGGCACGCCGCAACAGGGCCAGCACATTGGGCGCAGCCCGGCGTTCGTGCAGGCGTGGTTGCGCCAGCAGGGGATTCGCGCTACGCGGGTGCGGCTGGCGGGTGGGCTGCGCTGGCGCTGGCCGCAACGGGCGGGCAAGGCGGATGCGCCGGGGTTCAGCCGCCAGCTGGCGACCTTGCTCACGGCGGGGGTGCCGCTGTTGCAGGCGTTCGAGGTGATGGCGCGTAGTACGGTGAACGGCGCCATGGCGGCGTTGCTGGCGCGGTTGCAACAGGATGTGGCGGCGGGGTTGGGTTTGGCGGATGCCTTGCAGCGCCATCCGGGGTGGTTCGATGCGCTGTACTGCAACCTGGTGCGTGTGGGCGAGCAGTCGGGCACGCTGGACCGGCAGTTGGAACAGATGGCGACCATGCTGGAGAAACGTCAGGCGCTGCGGCAGAAGGTGCGCAAGGCGATGCTGTATCCGGCGCTGTTGCTGCTCACGGGGCTGGGGGTGGCGGCATTGTTGCTGCTGGAGGTGGTGCCGCGGTTCCAGGGGTTGTTCGCCAGCTTCGACAAGGCGCTGCCGGCGTTCACCCAGTGGGTGATCGATTTATCCACAGGGCTGGGCAATCACGTCGGGTGGTTGGTGCTGTTGATAACTGCACTGGGGTTTGGCATGCGGGCGTTGTACCGGCGGCATCTGCCGGCGCGCCTGTGGATATTGCGCGGGGTGTTGCGGGTGCCGGTGGTGGGCACCTTGCTCGGGCAGGCGGCGCTGGCGCGATTTGCCCGTAGCCTGGCGACCTCCTATGCCGCCGGCGTGGCGTTGCTGGATGCGCTGGCCACGGTGGCGCCGGTGAGTGGCGACAGCCTGCACGAGCGGGCGATCCTCAAGTTGCGCCAGGACGTGGCCGGCGGCATGGGGCTGCAGCAGGCGATGGAGGCGGATGCGCTGTTTCCGCCGCTGTTGCGCCAGCTGGTGGCGGTGGGCGAAGCAAGCGGCACCCTCGACCGGATGCTGGACAAGGCCGCGCTGCATTACGAAGAACAGGTGAGCCAGGCGCTGGAGCAGTTGACCACGCTGCTGGAGCCGGCCATCGTGCTGATCCTCGGGCTGCTGGTGGGGGGCCTCGTCGTGGCGATGTATTTGCCGATCTTCCAGTTGGGTAGCCTGATCTGAACATGAATGCCTGGACCGTAATCGTCGATCATCCGCCGTTCTTCTATACCTTGGCCGCGGTGCTGGGGTTGCTGGTGGGCAGTTTTCTCAATGTGCTGGCGTATCGGCTGCCGATCATGCTTGAGCGCCAGTGGCAGCGGGAGGCGCAGGAGGTGCTGGGGCTGCCGCAGGCCGAGCATGAGCGCTTCGACCTTTGCCTGCCAGCTTCGCGTTGCCCGCACTGCCAGCGCCAGATCCGTGCGTGGGAAAACATTCCGCTGCTGAGTTACTTGGCCCTGCGCGGGCGTTGCGCCGGATGCAAGGCGCAGATCAGCCTGCGTTATCCCCTGGTGGAGCTGGGCAGCGCCCTGCTCTCGCTGCTGGTGGCCTGGCATTTCGGGCCGGGTGTCGAGGCGCTGGGGGTAATGCTGCTGACCTGGGGGCTGATCGCCTTGAGCCTGATCGATGCCGAGCACCAGTTGCTGCCGGATGTGCTGGTGCTGCCGCTGTTGTGGCTGGGGTTGATCGTCAACGCCTTCGGGCTGCTGGCGCCGCTGAGCGATGCGCTGTGGGGCGCGGTGGCGGGTTACCTGAGTTTGTGGTCGGTGTACTGGGTCTTCAAGCTGATCACCGGCAAGGAGGGCATGGGCTTTGGCGACTTCAAGCTGCTGGCCATGCTCGGTGCCTGGGGCGGCTGGCAGATCCTGCCGCTGACCTTGATGCTGGCGTCCTTGGTGGGGGCGCTGATCGGGCTGGCGCTGGTGCGTTTCAAGCGCACGCAAATGGGCGCGGCATTGCCTTTCGGGCCTTATCTGGCCATTGCGGGGTGGATCGCATTGCTCTGGGGTGATGAAATAGTCGCCTCATACCTGCAACTGCTTGGAACCTGATGAGCACAGCGCCCTTCACACCCTGGATTCTTGGCCTCACTGGCGGCATCGGCAGCGGCAAGAGCGCCGCCGCCGAACGTTTCGTCGAACTGGGCGTGCACCTGGTCGATGCCGACCAGGCCGCGCGCTGGGTCGTCGAGCCGGGGCGCCCTGCCCTGGCCAGCATCGTCGAGCGCTTTGGCGCCGGCGTGCTGCAGGCGGACGGCCAGCTCGACCGTGGCGCCCTGCGCCAGCTGATCTTCGCCGACCCGAGCCAACGGCAATGGTTGGAACAACTGCTGCACCCGCTGATCGGCCAGGAGATCTTCAGCTACCTGGCCAAGGCCGAGACGCCCTATGCGGTGTACGTTTCGCCGTTGTTGATCGAGTCGGGGCAGCACCAGAAGACCCAGCGCATCCTGGTGATCGACGCGCCGACCGAGTTGCAGGTGCAACGCACCTTGGCCCGCGACAACACCAGCGCGGAACAGGTGCAGGCGATTCTCAAGGCCCAGCTGGCCCGGGAAGAACGCCTGCGCCATGCCGATGACGTGGTGGTCAACGATCGTGACCTGCAATCGCTGCACGACGAGATCGACCGCCTGCACCACTTTTACCTGACTTTACGAGGAGGCCAGCCATGAGCCAGCCGATGACCGTTGATTGCCCGACCTGCGGGGCGCCCGTGGAATGGGGCGAGAAGAGCCCGTTCCGGCCGTTCTGCTCGGACCGCTGCAAGTTGATCGACCTGGGCGCCTGGGCGGCCGAGGAGCACAAGATCGCCGGGGCGGAGGAGTCCGAGGATGAGCTGTATTCGGGGGATCTGGAGCCGCGGCACTAAACGGATCGCGCAGCCTTAACAACAGCTGCTGCTTGAATCCTGGGGCCGCGTTGCGGCCCATCGCTGGCAAGCCAGCTCCCACAGGGACGGCGCTTGGCTTTAGGTTTACGCGGTCGGTGTGGGAGCCGGCTTGCCGGCGAGAGGCCACTCGATAACGCTTTAGCGCTCTTCATCCTTCCACGGAGCCTGCAAATAGCGGCTGCGGTTGAAGGTCTCCAGCCACTCCGGGCAGAACACCACCAGCGCACTGATCACCGTGCCATTGATGAACGCCTCGGGGAACATCATCAGCCATAGGTAGCCAACAAAGTCGCTTAGCCATTCCGGCATGGCGAAACGCTCGTCCATCCACAGCACCCCCAACCCCGCCGCCAGGCACAGCAACACCGTCAACGCCGCCGGGAAAAACCCGCAACAGAAGATATAAACGAACAGGTTACGCGGCTGGGCGCGCTCGACCAGGATCGCGCACACCTCGGTGACCAGCACCGGCAGGCCGACGATCAGCAGGCCATTGACGCCGATGGCGGCAAGGTCCTGGCGGCCCATCAGCAACAGGCCGAGCTGGGCGAAAAAGCCGCCGAGCACGGCCAATGGCCAGTCCAGCAGCAGGGTGACGGCGGTCATGCCGATGAAGTGGTACGACACCCCGGTATCAAAGTCGCGGCGCACCAGCCAGAGTATGAACAGGCAGAACACCGTGCCGAACAGCAGGTGCTGGCGGCGGGTGTCAGTGAACAGCTCGACCCAGCGGGTGCGGCTGGCGGCCCAGATCAGCAGGGGCACGTAACCTATCCAGCCAAGGGTAAGGCTGGTGCTGGACAAGACTTGTGCGCTGATCACCTGAACAATATCCCTGTCGGCCATGTGGACAAGCCTGAGTCTACACCCATTCTCCCTTTCAGCCGGTTGCTATAGGCTGGCACCTCATTTCGATGCAGGACGCGTCCGCCATGCCTGAAGGACTTAACCTGCCGCTGCTGCTCGGTGCGGCGTTCAGCGCCATCGCCGGCGTGCTACACCTGGCGGTGATCGTCGTTGGTCCACGCTGGTACCGCTTGTTCGGCGCCGGCGAGCGCATGGCCAGGGCGGCGGAGCAAGGGCGCGCCTACCCGGCCCTGGTCACTGCGGCGATCGCGGCGGTGCTGCTCGTCTGGTCGGCCTATGCGTTGTCGGCGGCCGGGCTGATGCGCCCGTTGCCCTTGCTGTTGCCGGTGATCTGCCTGATCACCCTGGTGTACCTGGCGCGGGGCCTGCTGGGGCCGCTGGTGCTGGCCGGCACCGGGCGCAGCCGGCGGTTTATCGCGGTCAGTTCGGCCATTTGCCTGGGCGGCGGGCTGTTGCATCTGCTGGGGGTGGTGCAGCAATGGCTGGTGCTGGGCTGATTCCTACGCACAAACAGCATCTTACCGTCATCAATTAGCGACTAAGCTTGTCCCCATGGATGACTCAGACTACCTCCGCCTGCTTACCATCCAGGCCGAGCAAGCCAATGCGTTCCTGTCCAATGCCCGCAAATGGGAGCGCGAGCGTTGGGTCTGCCAGCGCCTGCTGCAAGGGCTGAACATCCCCTACCGCAGCGAGGACTTCACCCCGGCCGGGCAAGAGCCACCGGACGTGCTGTTCCGCGACGCGGCGTTCGAGGTGTTCTTCGTGCTCGACGAGGGCCGCCGGCTCAACGATGAATGGCGCGAGGAGCTGCAACGGCGGCGCAGCGCCTTCTCCCTGGCCCAGCTGGTGCGCCGCGAGCAGCGGCCCCGGCGCATCAGCGCCCAGGAGCTGCTGGCGCGCCTGGCGCCGACCCTGCGCAAAAAATCGCACAACTACCGCGAGCGCGGGCTGGACCTGAGCGAGCTGGACATCATCGCCTTCGCCAGCCTCAAGCGCGAGGTGCTCGACCTCAACAGCCATTTCCCGCCGCCCACCGAATACCTGCGCCAGGGCTGGCGGTCGCTGTCGCTGGTGGGGCCGACCTTCGCCCGGGTGCTGTTCGCCCACCCGGACGCGCCGGATTTCCTGCGCGGCAACCTGGGGCGCAGCATCGTGTTCGACGTAGGCATCAGTCTTTGATCCAGTGCCGGGTGTCTTTGCGATCACGTACACTCGGCGCCAGGGATAGAAAGCATTATCATTCGACCCATGCGTTTGCGTGAGCGCTGTGGCGTGCACGCAGTCACGAACGTCTATCTGACGAGGCCCACCATGACCAGCCGCCTGAATCCTGAAGATCAGCGTCGCGTCGATGAGTATCTGAGCGCCCCCCAGCATCAAGTCGAGCGCCGGCCCTTCCGGCCGTGGCTGCTCCTGCTGCTGGTGGTGGCCGTGACCATCGGTCTGGGCCTGTTGAGCCGCCTGCTGAGTGGACTGGTGCTATGAGCTGCCTCGCGCTCGCCCGCCCCTCATGCCGGATGCGGCCGGACCTTGTGTCCACGAATTCCGTAAAACTTGTGAGATATCCCCATGACTCATCGCATCGTGATTGTCGGCGGCGGCGCCGGCGGCCTGGAACTGGCGACCCGCCTGGGTAAAAGCCTGGGCAAGCGCAAACAGGCCGAGATCACCCTGGTTGATGCCAACCTGACGCACATCTGGAAGCCACTGCTGCACGAAGTGGCGGCCGGCTCGCTGAACTCCTCGGAAGACGAACTGAACTACGTGGCCCAGGCCAAGTGGAACCACTTCAACTTCCAGATGGGGCGCATGAGCGGCCTGGACCGCGAAAGCAAACTGATCCAGCTGGCCGCGACCCTCGACGACGAGGGCCGTGAGCTGCTGCCTGCGCGCACCATCGGCTACGACACCCTGGTGATCGCCGTGGGCAGCAACACCAACGACTTCGGCACCCTGGGCGCGGCGCAGCACTGCCTGTTCCTCGACAGCCGCAAGCAGGCCGAGCGCTTCCACCAGCAACTGCTCAACCACTACCTGCGTGCCCACGCCGGTGATGTGGCCAGCGAGCAGATCAGCGTGGCCATCGTCGGCGCCGGCGCCACCGGCGTGGAGCTGGCGGCCGAGCTGCACAACGCCGCCCACGAGCTGGCAGCCTATGGCCTGGACAAGATCCAGCCGAAAGACATGCACATCACCCTCATCGAAGCGGGCCCACGGGTGTTGCCGGCGCTGCCGGAGCGCATCAGCGTGCCGGTGCACAAGACCCTGGAAAAACTCGGGGTGACGGTGATGACCAATGCCGCGGTCAGCGAAGTGACCGAGGATGGCCTGAAGACAGCGGCCGGCGAAGTGATCCAGGCCAGCTTGAAGGTCTGGGCGGCGGGCATTCGCGCGCCGGGCTTCCTCAAGGACATCGACGGCCTGGAGACCAACCGCATCAACCAGCTGGTGGTGCGCCCGACCCTGCAGACCACCCTGGACGACAACATCTTCGCCTTCGGCGACTGCGCCGCCTGCCCGCAGCCGGGCACCGACCGCAACGTGCCGCCACGGGCCCAGGCCGCGCACCAGCAGGCCTCGCTGCTGGCCAAGAGCCTCAAGCTGCGCCTGGAGAACAAACCGCTGCCGACCTACGAGTACAAGGACTACGGCTCGCTGGTATCGCTGTCGCGCTTCTCGGCGGTGGGTAACTTGATGGGTAACCTGATGGGCAGCGTGAAGCTGGAGGGCTGGTTGGCGCGGATGTTCTATGTGTCGCTGTATCGCATGCACCAGATGGCGTTGTATGGGACCTTCCGCACCTTGATGCTGATGCTGGGCAGCAAGATTGGGCGCGGGACTGAGCCTCGCCTGAAGCTGCACTGAGGATTCAAGATCCTGGGGCTGCTTTGCAGCCCTTTCGCTGCGGTTCGTCGCCACGACAAGCCAGCTCCCACAAGGATGCGCGCTCCTGTGGGAGCTGGCTTGCCAGCGATGGCCTTGACGCGATTTATCTGACCACGCGATACGTGCTCTGCACGAACCCACTCTCGTAACTGGTCGTCTTCATGTGCTGCAACAGCACATCCTTCGCCAACTCGCCGAACAACGGTATCCCCTGCCCCAGCAGCACGGGAATGTGGGTGATGGTCAGCTCATCCACCAGCCCCTCGCGCAAGAACCCTTGAATCAGCTTGCCGCCATCCAGGTAGAGGCTCTTTGCGCCTGTGGCCTGTAGGTGCTCGAGCAACGCCGGGATCGGCCCCGGATGCAGCTCGACGCGCCCTGACCCCCCCCTGGGCAGTGCCTCGAGCGTACTGCTGACCACCACCACTCGCGTATCAGGGTACGGCCACTCACCAAAGGTCATGACCTTGTCGAAGGTGCCGCGCCCCATTACCAACGTATCGACGCCCGCCATGAAACCGGCATAGCCATGGTCGTCGCTGGACTGAGTCGCCCCCATCAACCAATCGAGGCCGCCGTCTTCGCGGGCGATAAAGCCATCCAGGCTGGAGGCAATGAAAACACTGGCTTTGAGTGGCATGCGCGGGCACTCCTGCGGGCGAAGGCCACAGGGTAGCAAAGGGCGGGGATATAAATCGCGGACAAAAGAAAAAGGGCATCTCATTCGAGATGCCCTTTTTACATGGTGGGTCGTGTAGGATTCGAACCTACGACCAATTGGTTAAAAGCCAACTGCTCTACCAACTGAGCTAACGACCCGGAAAATGGTCGGGGTGAGGGGATTCGAACTCCTGACATCCTGCTCCCAAAGCAGGCGCGCTACCGGACTGCGCTACACCCCGAGATTGGCTCCGCGACCTGGACTCGAACCAGGGACCCAATGATTAACAGTCATTTGCTCTACCGACTGAGCTATCGCGGAACTGAACTTCGGTACATCTTTACTGCTTCGAAGCCTGTGTTAGCTTCGATCTCTTTGGCTATCCGCTTTCGCGTTGTCGCTGCTGAGGCCGGCTATTCTACATTCTTCGTTTTGCTTGTCAACCACTTTTTTTCGTTCAACTTACTGATTTGTAAGTTGTTTTCAGATCGTCGGTGTTGCTGGCGATCTGCTCAGTGCCTGACAGCGGGGCGAATATTAGGGGCACTCTGATTTTTGTGCAAGCACTTTTTTCAAAATTTTCAGCAAGTTAGCTGGGAAGCCGGAAAATCAGGGGTTTGCGCTGCCTGCACTGGCCTTATCGCGGGGCAAGCCCGCTCCCACGCATTGGGTATCTTCTGGCGCAGATCGGCGTGGGAGCGGGCTTGCCCCGCGATAAGGCCGGACAGCACACATAAAAAAGCCCCGCTGACGCGGGGCTCTTCGTTTACTGCGGGTCAGCCAAAGACGATCTCGTCGCCCTCCACCTTCGCGGTAATCGCCGCACCCGGCAGGAACTCGCCCGCCAGGATCAACTGCGCCAGCGGGTTCTCGATCCAGCGCTGGATCGCACGCTTCAATGGCCGTGCGCCATACACCGGGTCGTAACCGACGGCGATCAGCTTATCCAACGCCTCCGGGCTCAGGCTCAGCGACAGCTCGCGCTCGGCCAGGCGACCACGCAGGCGGCCAAGCTGGATCTCGGTGATACCGGCGATCTGCTCGCGGCCCAGCGGTTCGAACACCACCACTTCGTCGATACGGTTGATGAACTCCGGGCGGAAGTGCGCGCCCACCGCGTCCATCACTGCCGCACGCTGCGCTTCGCGGTCACCGGCCAGTTCCTGGATCTGCGCCGAGCCCAGGTTGGAGGTCATCACGATCACGGTGTTGCGGAAGTCCACGGTACGGCCGTGGCTGTCGGTCAGGCGACCATCCTCCAGCACCTGCAGCAGCACGTTGAACACATCCGGGTGGGCTTTCTCCACCTCGTCGAGCAGCACCACCGAGTACGGCTTGCGGCGCACGGCTTCGGTCAGGTAACCGCCCTCTTCATAGCCCACATACCCTGGCGGGGCACCGATCAACCGCGCCACGGAGTGTTTCTCCATGAACTCGGACATGTCGATGCGCACCATGGCCTCTTCGGTGTCGAAGAGGAACTCGGCCAGCGCCTTGCACAGCTCGGTCTTGCCCACCCCGGTGGGCCCAAGGAACAGGAACGAACCACTCGGGCGGTTCGGGTCGGACAGCCCGGCGCGGGAACGGCGCACGGCGTTGGCCACGGCGGTCACCGCCTCGTCCTGGCCGATCACCCGTTCGTGCAGCAGGCTTTCCATCTTCAGCAGCTTCTCGCGCTCGCCTTCGAGCATCTTCGCCACCGGGATGCCGGTCCACTTGGACACCACTTCGGCAATCTCTTCCTCGGTGACCTTGTTGCGCAGCAGCTGGTTGTCGGTCTTGCCGTGCTGGTCGACCATCTGCAGGCTGCGCTCCAGGTCCGGGATCACCCCGTACTGCAGCTCGGCCATGCGGCTGAGGTCGCCCTTGCGGCGCGCGGCTTCCAGTTCCTGGCGGGCCTGCTCGATCTTCTGCTGGATCTGCGCCGAACCTTGCACCTCGGCCTTTTCCGAGGCCCAGATTTCTTCGAGGTCGGAATACTCGCGCTCCAGGCGCTCGATTTCCTCGGTCAGTTTTTCCAGGCGTTTCTTCGCCGCTTCGTCTTCTTCCTTCTTCAGCGCCTGGGATTCCACCTTCAGCTGGATCAGGCGCCGGTCGAGGCGGTCGAGCACCTCCGGCTTGGAGTCGATCTCCATGCGGATGCGGCTGGCGGCTTCGTCGATCAGGTCGATGGCCTTGTCCGGCAGCTGGCGGTCGGTGATGTAGCGGTGGCTGAGCTTGGCCGCGGCAATGATCGCGCCGTCGGTGATGGCCACCTTGTGGTGCACTTCATAGCGCTCTTTCAGGCCGCGCAGGATGGCGATGGTGTCTTCCTCGCTCGGCTCCTCGACCAGCACCTTCTGGAAGCGGCGCTCGAGGGCTGCGTCCTTCTCGATGAATTGGCGGTACTCGTTGAGCGTGGTGGCGCCTACGCAGTGCAGCTCGCCACGGGCCAGGGCCGGCTTGAGCATGTTGCCGGCGTCCATGGCGCCCTCGCCCTTGCCGGCGCCGACCATGGTGTGCAGCTCGTCGATAAACAGGATGATCTGGCCTTCCTGCTTGCTCAGTTCGTTGAGCAGGCCTTTGAGGCGCTCTTCGAACTCGCCGCGGTACTTGGCGCCGGCGATCAGCGCGCCCATGTCCAGCGCCAGCAGGCGCTTGCTCTTGAGGCCATCGGGCACTTCGCCGTTGATGATGCGCTGGGCCAGGCCTTCGGCGATGGCGGTCTTGCCCACACCGGGCTCACCGATCAACACCGGGTTATTCTTGGTACGGCGTTGCAGCACCTGGATGGTGCGGCGGATCTCGTCGTCACGGCCGATTACCGGGTCGAGCTTGCCTTCCTCGGCGCGCTTGGTCAGGTCGACGGTGTACTTGTCCAGGGCCTGGCGCGATTCCTCGGCGTTGGCGTCGTTCACTGCCGCGCCGCCGCGCAGGTTGTTGATGGCGTTTTCCAGGGCCTTCTTGCTCACGCCCTGGCCGAGCAGCAACTTGCCAACCTTGCTGTTCTCGTCCATGGCGGCGAGCAGCACCAGCTCGCTGGAGATGAACTGGTCACCCTTCTGCTGGGCCAGGCGGTCCGCCTGGTTGAGCAGGCGCGCCAGGTCCTGGGACATGTTCACGTCGCCGGTGGGGTTCTGGATTTTCGGCAGCTGGTCGAGCTCCTTGGTCAGCGCCTTGCGCAGGCTGTTGACGTCGAAGCCGACCTGCATCAGCAGCGGCTTGATCGAGCCGCCCTGCTGGTCGATCAGCGCCTGCAGCAGGTGCAGGGGCTCGATGGCCGGGTGGTCCATGCCCACGGCCAGGGATTGGGAATCGGATAACGCGAGTTGCAGCTTGCTGGTCAGTCGGTCTATTCGCATGGGGGATACCTTCCTTTAAAGGGCAGGCGGAGCGATGGACAGCACCTGTAATGATGAACCTGCCTGAGATGACCAATAGATAAGGGTGATTCTGGAAGATTCAAGCGTAGCGGGGTTGACGGAGGTCAGCAGGGTGGTGGTGGGATTGATATTGCCGGGGCTGCTGCGCAGCCCAATCGCCGGCAAGCCGGCTCCCACAGGGGCAGTACAGACTTTGGCATGTGGGAGCTGGCTTGCCAGCGATTGGGCCGCGAAGCGGCCCCAGGCTCAGCGAGGGCTGAGCCACACCAGTGAAGCAAACCGCCCCCCCTGAGGGGTGCGGCGGTAGGAGAAAAAGCGCGGATCACTGACAGTGCAGAACCCACCGCCATACACGGCAGTAACACCGCATGCCGCCAGGCGAATTCGCGCCAGCTGGTAGATATCGGCCATCAGCTTGCCCGGCCGCTCGCCGTCGACGAACGCCACGGCTGCCTCTGGATGCACGGCGGTAAAGGCATCGCGCACCTCCATGCCCACCTCGAACGCCTGCGGTCCGATGGCCGGGCCCAGCCACACCAGCACCTCTTCAGGTGGCAGGGCCAGGCGGTCGAGGGTGGCTTCCAGCACGCCACCGGCCAACCCGCGCCAGCCGGCATGGGCGGCGGCCACGCGGGTGCCGGCGCGGTCGCAGAACAGGGCCGGCAGGCAATCGGCGGTCATCACGGTGCAGGCGATGCCCGGCTGGTCGCTCCAGCTGGCGTCGGCCTCGGCGACCACGGCGGGATCGGCATCGGCCACCACCAGCCCGTGCACCTGCTTGAGCCAGGCGGGCTGGATGGCGAATTCGTCGCTCAGGCGACGACGGTTCTCGGCAACCGCAGCGGGGTCATCGCCCACATGATCGCCAAGATTGAAGGATTCATAGGGCGGCAGGCTGACGCCGCCCTCGCGGGTGGTGACACAGGCGCGTACCGAGGCCGGGGCCGGCCAGTCGGGAATGATCAGCGCCTGCGTCAGGCCACTCATCCGATGAAGCTCTCGCGGTCGTCGTTGAGCAGCGACAGCAGCCAGAGGAAGTCGTCCGGCAGCGGCGAGGCCCATTCCATGCGCTCACCGGTGGTCGGGTGATCCAGGGCCAGGAAGCGGGCGTGCAGGGCCTGGCGCGGGAAGTTCTTCACCGCCTCGACCATGGCCACGCTGGCGGCCGGCGGAATGCGGAAGCGCACGCCGTAGGTCTGGTCGCCGACCAGCGGATAGCCCACATGCGCCATGTGCACACGGATCTGGTGGGTACGGCCGGTCTCCAGCTTGACCCGCACATGGGTGTGTGAGCGGAAGCGCTTGAGCACGCGGTAGTGGCTGACGGCTGGCTTGCCGCCATCGGTGACCGCCATGCGCTGGCGCTCGCCGCCGTGGCGGCCGATCGGGGCGTCGATCTTGCCACCGGCGATCACCACGCCGACCACGATGCACTCGTAGATGCGGCTGACCGAGCGCTTCTGCAGCTGGTCGACCAGATTGGTCTGCGCCTGCAGGGTCTTGGCCACCACCATCAGGCCCGTGGTGTCCTTGTCCAGGCGGTGCACGATACCGGCGCGCGGTACGTTGATGATGTCCGGCACATGGTGCAGCAGGGCATTGAGCAGGGTGCCGTCGGGGTGCCCCGCCGCCGGGTGGACCACCAGCCCGGCCGGCTTGTTGATCACCAGGATCTGGTCATCTTCATAGACGATGTCCAGCTCGATGTCCTGAGCCACCCATTCGCCCTGGGCCTCCTGCTCGGCCTCGAGGGCCAGGATGGAGCCGGTGTGGACGGTGTCGCGCGGCCGCAGCACCGCGCCATCGACGGTCAGGCGGCCATCTTTGATCCACGAGGACAGGCGCGAACGCGAGTACTCGGCGAACAATTGGGCGGCGACCTGGTCGAGGCGTTGGCCGCCCAGTTCGGACGGGACCTCTGCGCTAAGTTGAATGATCTCGGACATGCTCGAATCGACGGGCGTTCAGCCTTTGGTTTCGGCTGCGCGCTTGTGGTTAAATACGGCTTCTTTTGCCCCGGGGTTTGGCCGGGGGCGCTCATCATAACAGGACGGCACCGCCCAAGACAGCGGCCGTCAAAGGGACGCAAGCCGCCATGCAAGTGAAACACCTGCTGCTGATCGCCATCCTCGGGCTCACCGCTGCCTGTTCCTCGAACAAGGAAGTCATTGACGAGAACCTCAGCGAGGCCGAGCTGTACCAGCAGGCGCAGGCCGACCTGGACAACTCCAGCTATACCAGCGCCGTGAACAAGCTCAAGGCCCTGGAGTCGCGCTACCCGTTCGGCCGCTACGCCGACCAGGCCCAGCTCGAGCTGATCTACGCCAACTACAAGAACTCCGAGCCCGAGGCCGCCAAGTCGGCTGCCGAGCGCTTCATCCGCCTGCACCCGCAGCACCCGAACGTCGACTACGCCTACTACCTCAAGGGCCTGACCTCGTTCGACCAGGACCGCGGCCTGCTGGCGCGCTTCCTGCCGCTGGACATGACCAAGCGTGACCCGGGCGCCGCCCGCGACTCGTACAACGAATTCGCCCAGCTGACCAGCCGCTTCCCCAACAGCCGCTACGCCCCGGACGCCAAGCAGCGCATGATCTACCTGCGCAACCTGCTGGCCTCCTACGAAATCCACGTGGCCAACTACTACCTGAGCCGCGAGGCCTATGTGGCCGCCGCCAACCGTGGCCGCTATGTGGTGGAGAACTTCCAGGAAACCCCGTCGGTGGGTGACGGCCTGGCGGTGATGGTCGAGTCGTACCAGCGCATGCACCTGGACGAACTGGCCGCCACCAGCCTCGAGACCCTCAAGCTCAACTACCCGGACCACCCGAGCCTGGTCGATGGCCAGTTCGTCACCAAGGTCGACGAAAACGGCAACCGCTCGTGGCTGTCCAAGGCCACCCTGGGCCTGATCGAGACCAAGACCCCGCTGCCGCCGGGCGAGACCCGCGCCAACCAGGACGTGGTCAAGCAGTTCCAGGACGCCCGCTCCGAGATGCCCGAGGAGCTGCTGCCCAAGGACGAGAACGGCGACCCGATCCTGCCGGAAGGTCCGAAGGAAGCCGAGAAGGACCGCAGCTGGTTCAGCTATATGACCTTCGGTCTGTTCGACTGATACGTCGCATGCAAAGAAAGGGAGGCCCGAGGCCTCCCTTTTTTATTGGCCGCGTCCTAGACTGTCGCCTTCTTCATTCGACAAGCTGGACACCATGGTTCGCCTACTTTTCTGGATCGCCCTGATCGCCGCCGCGTTCTGGCTGTGGCGCAAGTTCAAGACCAGTCAGCAATCGCCTGCCGAACCGCGCCTGCAGGACCCGCTGCAGATGGTGCGTTGCGCCCATTGCGGCGTGCACCTGCCCAATGACCGGGCGTTGCAGTTGGGCAAGGACTGGTATTGCAGCCAGCAGCATCTGGAGCAAGGGCCGGGGCAACCGCGCTGAGCGAGGCTGCCCTGCGGCCTTTCGCCGGCAAGCCGGCTCCCACAAGGTTCGAAGCCAGCGCAGTCGTTGTGGGAGCCGGCTTGCCGGCGAAAGGCCCGCACAGCGGGCCCGACGAACTTAAGCCAAACGCCCTTGCGGCGCATACGGCGCCGGATCGATGATCGGCGCACGCCCCAGCAGCAGGTCGCTGAACAGCTGGCAAGACGCCGGCGCCAGCACCAGCCCGTTGCGGTAATGGCCGCAGTTCAGCCATAGCCCCTCATGCCCCGGCACCGCGCCAATGTAAGGGATGCCTTCCGGCGACCCAGGGCGCAGGCCAGCCCAGTGCCCCACCACCTCGGCATCTGCCAGCGCCGGCAGCAGCTCCACCGCCGAAGCCTTCAGACTCTCAAGTGCATCCGCGGTCGGGGTCTTGTCGTAACCGGCATGCTCCAGGGTGCTGCCGACCAGGATATGCCCGTCGCGACGCGGGATCGCGTAGCGGCCCTTGGCCAGGACCATGCTCGGCAGAAAGTCCTCGGCGCACTTGAACAGGATCATCTGCCCTTTCACCGGTTCCACCGGCAGGCTCAGGCCCAAAGTCTGCAGCAGATCGCCGCTCCAGGCACCGGCACTGAGCACCACCTCGTCGGCAGCCAGCACACCCTGCTCGGTACGTACCCCGGCGACACGCCCGCCTTCATGGACAAAACCGCTGATCTGGCAATGCTCGCGCAGGGTCACGTTGGGCAGCGCCAGCAGCGCCGCCTTGAGCGACTTCACCAGCCGCGGGTTGCGCACGTTGGCCACGCCCGCCATGTACACGGCGCGGTGGAAGCCCGCTCCCAGCACGGGCACCGCGTCATAAGCAGCCGAGATATCCACGGCGCTGAGCGGCCGTTGCTCACGCGCCGCCCAGGCCAGCGCCTCGGCTTCGTCGTCCAGGTCCAGCCAGTACAGCCCGGTGGTGTGGACCTCCGGGTCGATGCCGGTGCTGGCGAACAGACGCTCGCCCAGCTGTGGATAGAAATCCTGCGACCAATGCGCCAGCGCCGTCACCGCCGGGCTATAACGCCAGGGGTACAACGGCGAGACGATGCCGCCACCGGCCCAGGACGACTCACGCCCTACTTCGCCCTGGTCGCACACCACCACCCGGTCGACATCCGCCGCCAGGTTCAACGCCGTCAGCAGGCCGATGACGCCACCGCCGACAATCACTACTTGCTTGCTCATCGTTCGATCCAACACCTGAAGTAATTCCACGGTGCGCGGGCACCTTTTGATCTTCAGCTTCCCCAGCATGTCTGCTCGTCTTCGCTGCCGCCCGGGTTGTCACGCACGCCAGCGTGATCGAGGCGGAAGTCGCCACAGCGGTCGCCTGCCATGAACGTCTCCGTCACACGGCGGGCAAGCAGTGTGAAAGCGTCTTCGTCGCGCTGAGCCTGCAGGCGGTAGTAGCGGCTGCCAGCCGACAATACCGTGACGAGTTGCTCGGTGTCGGCGTAGCCGCCGACATACGCGCGATGCTGTTCCAGGCGCAACGCCGCGTCCTGCAGCAGCCCGACCACCTCGCCGCGCGCGGCACGCCGTTGCTGGTCGCTGTAACTGGGGTAGGCAATGGTTGCCAGCATGCCGATCAGCGCCACGACAATCAATAATTCGATCAGACCAAGGCCCCGCTGCATGATCAGCCCTCCTCCAGGCGCTGCCGCCAGCTGATGCGTCCGATACTGCCCTGCCCGTCCACGGCATAGACCGCTTCCAGGAATTGTCGGCCACGCACCTGGCGGCTCAGCGCCGTGATCCGCACGAGGTCGACCCGCTTGTCTCGCGGCAGGCCGACGGCACGGAGTGTTTGCCCCAGGTGCTGGAGCAGCACGTAGCCACTGTCGGTGGTTCGCCACGGCGCGGCAGGTGATGCCGTCGGCAGCTCAGGCGGCAGGCAGTCAAGACACAACGCAGGCAACCCGCCTTGCAGCAACGCGGCCCCTTCCACCAGGCTGGCTTCGGCTTGTTCGAAGGCCTGCGCCCTGCGCCATTGTTCGCCGACCTGCCGCGCCTGCAGCAAGGCCTCGCGCATGCCCAGAGCGGTCAGCAGGCCAAGCAGCAGGCTGAGGCTCAGGGCCAGCAAGAGCACCACGCCACGCTGGCGAATCATGCGCCAGCCCCAGGATTGCGCACGGCCACGCTCAGTGCATGGCGCTGCTCCAGCCGATGTTCGCGGTCCTGCATGAGCAACTCGATATCGACGCGACCGTCGCCCTGGCGCACCCGCAGGGCCCGGACATTGCCGACCAGGCTGGCATGCTGGGCGTTGCTGGTGAACATCAGGCTGCCATTGCGCACGCGGTAGGTAACCCGGCGCACCGGCAAGGCCAGCAGGGCATCGCCAGGCACATGCTGGCCACGCAGGACCTGCGCCCAACTGCGACAGTCGGTTAGCACGGTCCAGTCCGGCGCACCGAGCAATCCCGGCAGCTCGGCGCCTACCAGCGTGAGGCTGTCAGCGTTGACCTCGATTGGCCTGGCGAAGGCTAGCGCAGCCTGCGGATCGGCGAAGTCCGCCGCCTCCAGGCGCAGGCAGCCGAACATGCCCGCCATGCGGATATCCTCGGCCAGGCGCTGCAGGACCAGGCGCGCATCGTCCTGCAGCCTCGCCACCGCGCCTTGCAGCCGCCAGGCCTGATAGGCCTGGCCGAACAACTGGCCCGCCGCCACCAGCAACAACGCCCCCAGGGCCACGGCCAACAACACTTCGACCAGCCCGGCGCCCGCTTGCCCGCGTTTCATGGCAGTACCTTGCCCTGCAACTGCAAGGCCGGGCGACCCTCTGCCTGGGCCGGCCAGTTCACCTGCAGCTCCAACATGCCGGCGTGGCGCCTGATCCGCCCCTGTGCCGAGGCGCCAAGCACCTGGGTGACCCGCGAGCGCCAGGCACTCTCCTCCCCCGCTTCGAGCGTGCCGCTGGCCCTCACCCGCTCGAGCATGCCCTGGGCCAGTTGCAACGCCTGACCGTCGCGCCGGGCGCTCTCAGCCGCCTGCATGCCACGCACCTGCAAGGCCGCTGCGGCGAACACCCCAAGCGCCAGTACCGTCATCGCCAGCAGCACCTCCAGCAGCGTCATCCCGCCTTCCTTCGCTCGCATCGTCGCCCTCCTGGGATCTTTCCTCGCCGTCTGCCCGAACCGGCTGACTGGCGCCTCGCGTGGCCAGGCCGGAAGCTACAGCGAAGCACTTCCAGGGAGGAAAGCACGGTGAAGCAACAAGGCGTAACACTGCTACAAATGATGTGCGCATTGACGATTGGCAGCCTGCTGACACACCTGGGGGCAACGTCCTACGCCCGGCTCGGCGAAACCCTGCAACTGGCCGCCGTCGCCCGGGAACTGGCGCAGGCACTGCGCGCCGCGCGCAACCAGGCCGCGCTGCAACAGCAGGCGCTGACGGTTCATCCATTGGAAGGTGACTGGGGCAAAGGCTGGCGCGTATCGCAAGAGCACGACGGCCAGATGTTGCGCGAACATCGCCTGGCCAAGCCGGTAAAGGTAGTAGCCAGTTCTGCGCGGGAGGTGCGCTTCAGCAGGCGGGGCGCACCGATAGGGGAAGGCTTTGTCGGCATCACGCTGGACATCTGCCAGCGCAGCGGGCCTGGCAGCCAGCATCAGGTGGTGCTGAGCCCCAGTGGCCGGGTCAGCCTGCGCAGCGACGAGGACCGCCGCTGTGCAGGTGACTAAGTCAGATCAGCGAGCGAACCCGCAGTTCCTTGGGCATCGAGAAGGTGATGTTCTCTTCGCGGCCGTCGAGCTCTTCGGCGCCGGTGGCGCCCCAGGCCTTGAGCTGCTCGATCACGCCACGCACCAGCACCTCGGGCGCCGAGGCACCGGCGGTGATGCCGATGCGCTGGACACCGTCGAACCAGCTGCGTTGCAGGTCCTCGGCACCGTCGATCAGGTAGGCCGGGGTGCTCATGCGCTCGGCCAACTCGCGCAGGCGGTTGGAGTTGGAGCTGTTGGGGCTGCCGACCACCAGCACCACGTCACACTCGTCGGCCAGTTGCTTGACGGCGTCCTGGCGGTTTTGCGTGGCGTAGCAGATGTCGTCCTTGCGCGGGCCACCGATGTTCGGGAAGCGTGCGCGCAGGGCGTCGATCACCCGGCTGGTGTCGTCCATCGACAGCGTGGTCTGGGTGACGAAGGCCAGGTGGTCGGGGTCGTTCACCTGCAGCCTGGCAACATCGTCCTCGTCCTCGACGAGGTAGATGGCACCGCCGTTGCTGGCGTCGTACTGGCCCATGGTGCCTTCGACTTCCGGGTGCCCTTCATGGCCGATGAGAATGGTCTCCCGGCCATCACGGCTGTACTTGGCCACCTCGATATGCACCTTGGTCACCAGCGGGCAGGTGGCATCGAATACCTTCAGGCCACGGCCCGCGGCTTCCTGGCGCACGGCCTGGGAAACGCCATGGGCGCTGAAGATGACGATGACGTCGTCCGGCACCTGGTCCAGCTCTTCGACGAACACCGCGCCACGGTTACGCAGGTCTTCGACCACGAACTTGTTGTGCACCACTTCGTGGCGCACGTAGATCGGCGGGCCGAAGACTTCCAGGGCGCGGTTGACGATCTCGATCGCCCGGTCGACCCCCGCACAGAAGCCGCGCGGGTTGGCGAGTTTGATTTGCATGCTCGGCTCCAGGCTCACACGGCCTTCACGTCGAGGATCTGCACCTCGAAGTTCAGGGTCTTGCCAGCCAGTGGATGGTTGAAATCGATGGTCACCTGGTTATCGTCGAACGCTTTTACCACACCTGGCAGTTCGGTGTTGGCGGCATCGTTGAAGATCACCAGCAGCCCTTCGGACAGCTCCATGCCTTCGAACTGCGAGCGCGGCATCACCTGCACGTTCTGCGGGTTGTGCTGGCCGAAGGCGTTCTCCGGGGCGATGCTCAGCTTGCGCTGGTCACCGGCCTTGAAGCCGAACAAGGCGTTCTCGAAGCCCGGCAGCAGGTTGCCGTCGCCGACCTTGAACGTGGCCGGGGCCTTGTCGAAGGTGCTGTCGACGGTGTCGCCGTTTTCCAGGTGCAGCGCGAAGTGCAGGGTGACTTCGGTGTTCTGGCCGATACGGGTCTCAGTCATGGACGGCTTCCTCGGACTTCTTGCTCTTGAACATATCCAGCGCCAGCATCACCGCGCCCACGGTAATGGCGCTGTCGGCCAGGTTGAAGGCCGGGAAGTAGTGGCGGTTCTGCCAGTGCACCAGGATGAAGTCGACCACATGGCCGAGCACCACGCGGTCGTACAGGTTGCCCAATGCACCGCCCAGCACCAGGGCCAGGGCCACGGCCAGCCAGGTCTCGTTACGCCCCAGACGCTTGAGCCAGACCACCAGCACGGCGCTGACCACCACGGCGATCACGGCGAACAGCCAGCGCTGCCAGCCGGAGCTGTCGGCCAGGAAGCTGAACGCCGCGCCGGTGTTGTAGGCCAGTGTCCAGCTGAAGTAGTCAGGGATGACCACAATCTGCTGGTACAGGCTCAGCGCGCCCTCGAAGTAGACCTTGGTGGCCTGGTCGAGGACCAGCACCACCAGGCTCAGCCAGAGCCAGGCAAGGCGCCCGAAACGCCCCGCGGACGCATTAGGCATAGTGGCGCACCTCGCCCGAACCGCTCAGGTTGTCGACGCAACGGGCGCAGATTTCCGGATGCTCCGGGTGGCTGCCCACATCGGCGCGGAAGTGCCAGCAACGGCCGCATTTGACATGGCCGGACTTGACCACCTTCAGCTTGAGACCTTCCACTTCGGTTGCCACGGCATCGGCCGGGGCCTGGACGAACGGCACCACGCTGGCGGCCGAGGTGATCAGCACGAAGCGCAGCTCGTCGCCGAGCTTGTTCAGGTCGGCGGTCAGGCCCTCTTCGGCGAACAGGGTGACTTCGGCCTGCAGGTTGCCACCGATGACCTTGGCGGTGCGCTGGTTCTCCAGCTCCTTGTTGACCGCCGCCTTGACCGCCATCACGCGGTCCCAGTAGGCGCGGTCCAGCTCGGCGTCGGCCGGCAGTTCCGTCAGGCCCTGGTACCAGGTGTTGAGCATCACCGACTCGTTGCGCTCGCCCGGCAGGTACTGCCAGATCTCGTCGGCGGTGAACGCCAGGATCGGCGCGATCCAGCGCACCAGCGCCTCGCTGATGTGGTACAGCGCGGTCTGGCAGGAGCGGCGGGCGACACTGTTGGCGCCGGTGGTGTACTGGCGGTCCTTGATGATGTCGAGATAGAAGCCACCAAGCTCCTGCACGCAGAAGTTGTGGATCTTCGAGTAGACGTTCCAGAAACGGTACTCGCCATAGTGCTCCTCCAGCTCGCGCTGCAGCAGCAGAGTGCGGTCGACCGCCCAACGGTCCAGGGCCAGCATGTCCTCGGCCGGCAGCAGGTCGCGGGCCGGGTCGAAGCCGGACAGGTTGGAGAGCAGGAAGCGCGCGGTGTTGCGGATGCGGCGGTAGGCGTCGGCGCTGCGCTGCAGGATCTGCTCGGAAACGGCCATCTCACCGGAGTAGTCGGTGGCGGAGACCCACAGGCGCAGGATGTCGGCACCCAGGGTGTTGTTGACCTTTTCCGGCTCGATGGTGTTGCCCAGCGACTTGGACATCTTGCGGCCGTTCTCGTCCACGGTGAAGCCGTGGGTCAGCAGCTCGCGGTACGGCGCGTGGCCGTCGATGGCACAGCCGGTCAGCAAGGAAGAGTGGAACCAGCCGCGGTGCTGGTCGGAGCCTTCCAGGTACAGGTCGGCGCGCGGGCCGGTGGCGTGGCCGATATCGTGGGAGCCGCGCAGCACGTGCCAGTGCGTGGTGCCGGAGTCGAACCAGACGTCAAGGGTGTCGGAAATCTTGTCGTACTGGCCGGCTTCATCGCCCAGCAGTTCGGCGGCATCCAGCTTGAACCAGGCCTCGATGCCTTGCTGCTCGACGCGCTTGGCCACTTCTTCCATCAGCTCGACGGTACGTGGGTGCAGTTCACCGGTCTGCTTGTCCAGGAAGAACGGGATCGGCACGCCCCAGTTGCGCTGACGCGAGATGCACCAGTCCGGACGGTTGGCGATCATCGAGTGCAGGCGCGCCTGGCCCCAGGCCGGAACGAACTTGGTCTCTTCGATGGCCTTGAGCGAGCGCTCGCGCAGGTTGTCGCCGCTGGTGGGCTGCTTGTCCATGCCGACGAACCACTGCGCGGTGGCGCGGTAGATCAGCGGGGTCTTGTGGCGCCAGCAGTGCATGTAGCTGTGGCTGATGGTTTCGGTGTGCATCAACGCGCCAACTTCGCTGAGCTTGTCGACGATGGCCGGGTTGGCCTTCCAGATGAACTGGCCGCCGAAGAACGGCAGCGACTCGACGTACACGCCGTTGCTCTGCACCGGGGTGAGGATGTCGTCGTTGACCATGCCGTAGCGCTTGCAGGTGACGAAGTCATCTTCACCGTAGGCGGGCGAGGAATGCACCACGCCGGTACCGGCGCCCAGCTCGACGTATTCGGCCAGGTAGATCGGCGACAGGCGGTCGTAGAACGGGTGACGGAAGTTGATCAGCTCGAGGGCCGAACCCGGGGCGGTGGCAATGACCGAACCTTCCAGGGCATAGCGTTTCAGGCACGACTCGACCAGCTCTTCGGCCAGCACCAGCAGGCGCTCGCCGGTATCGACCAGCGCGTAGGTGAAGTCCGGGTGGATGTTCAGCGCCTGGTTGGCCGGGATGGTCCACGGGGTGGTGGTCCAGATCACGATGGCGGCGGGCTTGGCCAGCGCGGCCAGGCCGAAGGCAGCGGCCAGCTTGGCCTCGTCGGCGACCGGGAAGGCGACGTCGATGGTCTGGGACTTCTTGTCGGCATACTCGACTTCGGCTTCGGCCAGGGCCGAACCGCAATCGAAGCACCAGTTCACAGGCTTCAGGCCTTTGAACACGAAGCCTTGCTTGACCATCTCGGCCAGGGCGCGGATCTCCCCGGCCTCGTTGGCGAAGTTCATGGTCTTGTACGGATTGTCCCAGTCACCCAGCACGCCCAGGCGGATGAACTCGGTCTTCTGCCCTTCGATCTGCTCGGCTGCGTACTCGCGGCACAGCTCGCGGGTGCGGTCGGCGGACAGGTGCTTGCCATGGGTGACCTCGACCTTGTGTTCGATCGGCAGGCCGTGGCAGTCCCAGCCCGGTACGTACGGGGCGTCGAAGCCCGACAGGGTCTTGGAGCGGACGATCATGTCCTTGAGAATCTTGTTCAGCGCATGACCGATATGGATCTTGCCGTTGGCATAGGGCGGGCCGTCGTGCAGGACGAACTTCGGACGATCCTTGCCAATTTCGCGCAGCTTCTGGTACAGGCCAATGCTGTCCCAGCGCTGCAGGATCTGCGGTTCGCGCTGAGGCAGGCCGGCCTTCATGGGGAAGGCGGTGTCCGGAAGGTTAAGCGTGGCTTTGTAGTCGGTCATTTCAGGCTCTTCGTTAGCGGTTGAGCGTGCCAGTGGGCACGTGCGGCGGCGATGTCCGCGTCGATCGCCGACTTCAGCGCCTCCAGGGAGGCGAAACGCTGCTCTTCACGCAGCTTGTGGTGGAATTCCACCGTCAGGCGCCGGCCATAGAGGTCACCGGCGTAGTCCAGGAGATGAATCTCCAGGTGAGGACGCCCGTCACCGGCAACGGTGGGGCGTACTCCGATATTACCGACACCCGGCCACTGCTGGCCGTCGATTTCGATGCTTGCCAGGTAGACCCCGGACAGCGGCACGCGACGGCGCTTGAGCTGGATGTTGGCGGTAGGGGTGCCGAGCTGGCGGGCCAGCTTCTGGCCATGCAACACGCGGCCGGTAATGCGGTACGGGCGGCCCAGCAGGTGTTCGGCCAGCTCGAAGTTGCCATCGGCCAGGGCCTTGCGCACTTCGGTGCTGCTGACCCGCAGGCCGTCCTGGATGACCGTGTTGGCTGCCTCGACGCTGAAGCCATGGCGCTTGCCGGCTTCGGTGAGGAAGGCGAAATCACCGGCGCGGTCGCAGCCGAAGCGGAAGTCGTCGCCCACTTCGAGGTGGCGCACGCCCAGGCCATCGACCAGCACCGCCTTGACGAACTGCTCGGCACTGAGCTGGCTCAGGCGCTGGTTGAACGACAGGCACAGCACCCGGTCGATGCCCTCGCCGGCCAGCAGCTCGACCTTGTCACGCAGGCGCGCCAGGCGGGCCGGCGCGGTATCCGGGGCAAAATACTCGCGAGGCTGTGGCTCGAAGATCACCACGCAGGTGGGCAGGCCGAGTTCCTGGCCACGTTCGCGCAGGCGCGCGAGGATCGCCTGGTGGCCGCGGTGGACCCCGTCGAAGTTGCCAATGGTGGCGACACAGCCCCGGTGCTCGGGGCGCAGGTTGTGAAGACCTCGAACCAGCTGCATAACGCGCTTCTTGCTCATAAAGTGGCCGATTATAACCACACCCGGGCGCTGGTGACAGGCAGCAGCGCCACCACGGGGTATGGAATGCGAAAAACCGACGCCTGACCCTTTTCGCGCCTCAGTGCAGCGCCTTGCGGGCGAAATGCCGTGGGCGGAAACCACACAGGTACAGGCAACCGAAATAGGTCACCACACCGGCGACGATCAGAGCGCCCAGGCGCACGAAGCGCTCGAGCATGTTGCCCTGCTCCCAGGCCGGCATGTAGTGCATGCCCAGCAACAGCACGCCCGACATCAACGCCACTGCCAGCACCAGCTTGAGCAGGAACATCGCCCAGCCCGGTTGCGGCTGGAACAGTTGCTGGCTGCGCAGCTTCCAGTACAGCAGGCCGGCGTTCAGGCAGGCGCCCAGACTGATCGCCAGGGCCAGCCCGGCATGGGCCAGCGGGCCGACAAGGGCCAGGTTGAGCAACTGCGTGCACACCAGCGTGAACACGGCGATCTTCACCGGTGTGCGGATATTCTGCTGCGCATAGAAGCCAGGTGCCAGCACCTTGACCAGGATGATCGCCATCAGCCCCACCGAATATGCGACCAGCGCCCGCTGGGTCATGGCTGCGTCGAAGGCGGTGAACTTGCCGTACTGGAACAGCGCCACGGTCAGCGGTTCGGCGAGGATGCCCAGGGCCAGGGTGCAGGGCAGCACCAGCAGGAAGCACAGGCGCAGGCCCCAGTCGAGGATCCGTGAATACTCCTCACGGTCCTGGTTGGCGTAGGTCTTGGCCAGGGTCGGCAGCAAGATGGTGCCCAGGGCCACGCCCAGCACGCCGGAGGGCAGCTCCATGAGGCGGTCGGCGTAGTACATCCAGGACACCGAGCCGGCCACCAGGAAGGAGGCGAAGATGGTGTTGATGATCAGCGAGATCTGGCTCACCGATACCCCAAGGATCGCCGGCAGCATCTGCTTGAGCACGCGCCACACGCCGGTATCGCGCAGGTTCAGGCGCGGCAGCACGAGCATGCCGATCTTCTTCAGCGCCGGCAGCTGGTACAGCAGTTGCGCCAGGCCACCGGCCAGCACGCCCCAGGCCAGGGCCATGATCGGTGGGTCGAAGTAGGGGGTGAGCAGCACGGCGAAGGCAATCATCGCCACGTTGAGCAGCGTGGGGGTGAACGCCGGCACGCTGAAGCGGTTCCAGGTGTTGAGGATCGCACCGACCAGCGACGACAGCGAGATCAGCAATATATAAGGAAAGGTCACCCGCAGCAGCGCGGTGGTCAGCTCGTACTTCTCGGTGCTGTCGACAAACCCCGGTGCCGTGACCCAGACCACCCAGGGCGCGGCGAGGATGCCGATGGCGGTGACCAGCGCCAGGATCAGGGTCAGCAGGCCACTGACATAGGCGATGAAGGTACGGGTGGCCTCCTCGCCCTGCTGGGTCTTGTACTCGGCAAGGATCGGCACGAAGGCCTGGGAGAACGCGCCTTCGGCGAAGATCCGCCGCAGCAGGTTGGGCAATTTGAAGGCGATGAAGAAGGCATCGGTAGCGATGCCGGCGCCGAACACCCGCGCCAGGATGGTATCGCGCACGAAGCCGAGCACCCGGGAAATCATGGTGATGGAGCTGACCGCGGCCAGGGATTTGAGCAGGTTCATCGAAAAGTTTCACGCCAGGGGCAGAGGACGCTGCCAGACAGCGTCCGAATGTGCGATACTCCCGCGCCTTCGCAGGGGAGCCAAAAATTCCCGAGTTTACAGGTCGTGCGACAGAAAGGAATATTTCCCTCCTGTTGGCTCACCACTCGGCGGAACCTTGCAGGTGGCCTTGACATCCGATCGACTCATCGGCATGATTCGCGGCCTATTTTGTTTGCTATTTACCTAAAGTCTTTCGAGGAGCTCGACGGTGGCCAACTCACCTTCCGCCAAGAAACGTGCAAAACAGGCTGAGAAGCGTCGCAGCCACAACGCCAGCCTGCGTTCCATGGTCCGTACCTACATCAAGAATGTAGTCAAGGCCATCGACGCAAAAGACGCCGAAAAAGCGCAAGCCGCTTACGTTCTGGCTGTACCTGTAATCGACCGTATGGCCGACAAGGGTATCATCCACAAGAACAAAGCTGCTCGCCACAAAGGCCGTCTGAATGGCCACATCAAGGCACTGAAAGAAGCTGCAGCTGCCTAAGCGACGTTCTTGTCGAAAAAACCGACCCTAGGGTCGGTTTTTTTATGCCTGTGATTTTCTCGTTACTCGCCAAAACTGCATTAGCGTCGGTGCCTTCGAGGCTACCGGCAAGCCGGCTGCCACTGAATAACGAATGGCCCGAGGCCAATGCGGTCGGCGTGGGAGCCGGCTTGTCGTGACGAAGAACCGCGGCGAAAGGGCCGCATAGCGGCCCATCCCATCATTACTTGCCGATCTGGATCTTCGGCGCCCACTGCATCCACTCATCCTCCGGCTTGTCGAACAGCGCAAAGGTCTGCTGCGGTCGCGCCGGGTTGCCCATCTGCTCGCCATCGGGCGTGGCGAAGGCAATCCCACCCTCGATCAAGGTCTCCACCGACTCGGTACGTACCGTGGCGCCCTTGAACAGGCCCCAGTCGAAGCCGAACCCACTGCTGTTCCAGAAGCGGCTGCCGCCACGCACCAGTCCGGCGTAGCGAGGCTCGATAAGGATGTGGATAAGTACCCGGTCGGCGGTCTGACCCAGTTCGAAGCCGGTGACCTTGCCCACTGCGATCTCACGGTAGGTGACCGGCACGCCCGGCTTGATCGAGCCACGACGCGCCGCGCTCAAGGTCAGCGGCAGGCCGACCTCCTCGCCTTTCACCTCGGGGGCATCGCCCAGGGCGATGAAGTCACGCTGCGGCCCCTTATCCTTGAGCGCTGGCAGCACCTCCAGGTATTGGCCGCCGATCAGCGTGTCGAGATTCTGGGTACGCACCAGCCCCAAGGCAGGCTTGACCACCCAGAACTGCGTACCCACGCGGGCGATACGCTCGGCCGCCTGAGTAATCCGCGCACGGAGCAGAACCGCCTGCAGGTCGCCAGTCAGGTCGACGCTCTCTACGCTGCCCACGTCCAACCCGCGGAAGCGGATCGGCGTGCCCGGCTTGAGGCCATCGGCGCGGTCCACGCGAATGGTGATCAGGGTACCGGCACGGTTGGCCGCGTCCTGGCTTTCATGCAGGCGGAAACGTGGGATATGCCGTTTGAGCGGTACATCCGGTTTCGGCGTGTCGAAGGCGATACCGCCGGCCATGAGCGTCTGCAGCGACTCGCTCTTGACCTGGATACCCGACAGGCCACCGGTCAGGGTGATGCCACTGGCATTCCAGAAGCGCGTGGAACCGTTGACCAGGTTGGCGTATTCCTTCTCGATGTGCACGCCAATCAGGATGCGCTTGCTGTTGCGAGCGAACTGGTAGCTCTGCACGCTGCCCACGCGCACCTGGCGGTACATCACCGGGCTGCCCACTTCCAGCGAGCCCAGGGTGTCAGCGAACAGCACCATGTGCAGGCCGGGCGCCTTCAGGTCCAATGGTGGCGCCTTGGCACGCGCCTCGAACTCGCGCAGGGGCTTGGCGCCCGGCTCGCCCGGGCGCACCGCAATGTAGTTACCCTTCACCAATGCCTCGAGGCCGGTGATACCGGCAAGCGAGATCGACGGCTTGACCACCCAGAACTGCGTGCCTTCGACCAGGTAGTCCTCGGCCAGTGGGTCGAGGGTCAGCTCGGCCGTTGCACTGGCAAGGTCATTTTCGACCTTGAGATCCTTGAGCGTGCCCACCTGGATGCCCTTGTACAGCACCGGTGTACGCCCCTTCTGCAAACCTTCGAAGTCACTGAGCTTGACCTTGACGCGGATGCCGGCCTGGGCTGCGTCGAAGTCCTCGTACAAGCGGAACGGCAGGCTTGGATCGGTGGGCGGGCTGTCCTTGCGGTTCTCCGGCGTTGCAAAGGCGATGCCCCCGGCCACGATGCTCGACAGCGATTCAGTGCGCACCTTGACCCCGGACAGGTCGGCATCGATGCTGACCCCGCTGGCGTTCCAGAAACGTGTGTGCTTGCGCACCAGGCTGGCATAGGCTGGCGCGATGAACACCTTGATCTCTACCGTGCCCTGATCTTCAGACAGCCGATAGCTCTTCACCCGACCTACCTGGATCTGTTTGTAGAAGATCGGACTGTCGCGGTTGAGCGAGCCCAGTCGCTCGGCCTTGAGGGTCAGGTGCAAGCCCGGCTCGGCATCGGACAGTGGCGGAGCTTCCTTGAGCGCGGTGAAGCGCTTGGTAGGCTCCCCCTCCCCGGGATCGACGGCAATGTAGTTACCTGAAACCAGTGTCTCCAGGCCCGAGATACCTGCCAGGCTGACGCTCGGCTTGACCAGCCAGAAGCGCGTGCCCTTGGTCAGGTGCGGGCCTGCCTCCTTGCGCATCTCGACGGTGGCGACGACGCCACGGCTGTCCCCTTTGTCATCCAGCACCAGGGCGACCACCTTGCCCACCGACATGCCTTTATAGATGACCTCGGTCTTGTTGGCGACGATGCCCTCGCCACTCTCGAAGCGCACCTGTATCTCGATGCCGGCATCCTTGTAGGCTTGCCAGGCCAGCCAGCCGCCGATCGCCAAGGCAATCAGCGGCAGGATCCAGATGGCCGACCAGTTCGAAGCTGGGCGGGTTTTAGCCGTAGGCAAGTCACTCATGGTCGTCATCCGACTCCGTGTTGTCCCAGATCAGTCGGGGATCGAAAGTTAAAGCGGCGAGCATCGTCAGGATCACCACAGTGGCGAAGGCGACAGCGCCCAGGTTGGCTTCGACACTGGCGATGCGGCCGAAATTCACCACGGCCACGAGAATGGCGATGACGAAGATGTCCAGCATCGACCAGCGGCCGATGAATTCGATGAAGCGGTACATCAGGATGCGCTGCCGTGCGGACAGGGGCTGGTGGCGTTGCACCGAATAGAGCAGCAGGGCGATACCCACCAGCTTGAAGGTGGGCACCAGGATGCTTGCGATGAACACCACGGCGGCGATCGGCAACATGCCGTGCTTCATCAGGGTGATGACGCCAGACATGATGGTGTCCGGGCTGCCCTGCCCCAGGGCACTGACGGTCATGATCGGCAGCACGTTGGCCGGGATATAGAGAATCATCGCCGTGACCAGCAGCGCCCAGGTACGCACGATACTGTTGGGCCGCCGAGCGTGCACCACCGCACCGCAGCGGGTGCAGGCCTGCGAGTTGCTGCCAGGCTCATGGCGGTTCAGCTCATGGCATTCATTACAGACCAGGATGCCTGCATCAATCGCCCGCATGGACATCCTCCCCCGACAAGGCCACCCAGATCTGGTGCGGCGACATGACCACCTCGAGCCAGACCTGCACCAGCAGCAGACTGATGAAGCAGAACAGGCCCAGGCCGATGCTCAGCTCGGCCAGGTCGACCAGCTTGACGATGGCCACCAGCACGCCCATGAAGTAGACCTCGAGCATCCCCCACTCACGCAGGTGGTGGTAGATACGATAGATCAGCAGGCCATAGCTGCGACCGAAGTCAAAACGGATGCTCAACAGCACCGCCAGCTGGCACAGCAGCTTCAGCAGCGGGATGGCCATGCTGCACAGGAACACCACCACGGCGATACCGCGCATCTCTGAGTTGTACAGGCCGAGCACGCCACTCCAGACCGTATCGTCGGAGGTCTGACCGAGCAGGTGCAATTGCATGATCGGCAGGAAGTTGGCCGGCACGTACAACAGCAGCGCCGTCAGCACCAGGGCGAGGCTTCGGTTGACCAGGTTGTGGCGATGGGCATAGAGCTCATAGCCGCAGCGTGGGCACAGGGCCTTCTCGTCATGCTGCAGGGTTGGCTTGCGCATCAGCAGGTCGCACTCGTGGCAGGCCACCAGTTCATCCAGCCGCAGCTGCGCGAGCGCTTCGGGTTCGACAGGGTTAGGCATAAAGGGGTTCTGAATGGATGCGTCGGCTCTATTCTAGTGTTCCGACTCGAATTGTGGGAGATGGCCATATGAGGAACTGTATCGGTGTTCGAGTCACACTTTCCATGAGCGTGGCCCCCGGGGCGCCGCTGACGCGGCGCATCGCCGGCGAGCCGGCTCCTACAGTGTTTTCCAGGCACAAAGACAAAACCCCTACCTGCTCGCGCAGATAGGGGTTTTGCGAAATGAATCTTGACGATGACCTACTCTCACATGGGGAAACCCCACACTACCA